>OMJA01000111.1 GCA_900299245.1 Nitrospiraceae bacterium
CCGGGAGTAAAATGCGTAGAGAAGATGCTTTGGATGTTGCCCTGAGGCGCCATGACATGCAGAATTTCTCCAAGAATTCCGCCGAGTAGACCGCCGATGAGCACGAAGATGAGAAGGACCCAGGGTGACTTTCTCACGCGCGATGTACGCTCCCCGATGTAGGTTCGCCCGATGCCGACTGAGGGCACCATATCGGAAGGTGTCGGGTCTGTCAATAAATCCGATGGCTTCGCAATGTCTTGACTTAGCAGGACCGGTTTCTATACACTGCCCGATGCTCTTTCTCTAGGTTTTACGAGGCAATCGGAGAACTTGATGGAGACTTCGATTGCCTTTTTCTTTGGGGCCTTATGCTGGATGCGCTGAGCGATAAGTTCGAGAAAATCCTGAAGAAGCTTCGCGGGCAGGGTGTGCTCACGGAGCAGAATATCGGCGAGGCGTTGAAGGAAGTCCGGCTGGCGTTGCTTGAAGCCGATGTGAACTTCAAGGTCGTCAAGGATTTCATCGAGAGGGTTCGTATCAAAGCCGTCGGGCAGGAAGTATTGCAAAGCCTCACACCGGGCCATCAGGTCGTCAAGGTGGTGTGGGACGAATTGTGCGACATGATGGGCCGGGAAAAGGCGGGCTTGGCCCTCCATTCTCAGCCGCCCACCGTGGTCATGATGGTCGGGTTGCAAGGTGCCGGAAAGACCACGACCTGCGGCAAACTGGCGCGTCTGTTCAAGGGCCAGGGGAAGCGGGTGCTGTTGGTCGCGGCCGATCCGCGACGGCCTGCGGCTGGCGATCAGCTCAGCAGTCTCGGCCGTGATCTCGGCATCGATGTGTACCGCGTTGACAACGCGCAGGCCACGCAGGCTGACGTCGTGCGGATCTGCCGGGCCGGAGTCGAGCGCGGACGCGAGCAGGGGTTTGATCTGGTCATCCTCGATACCGGCGGACGGCTGCACATCGACGATGAACTGATGGGAGAACTGGTCGCCGTGAAGACGGCGGTGACCCCGCATGAGATGTTGCTGGTCGCCGATGCCATGACGGGACAGGATGCCGTCACGATGGCCACCCAGTTCGATCAGAAGGTGGGCCTCACCGGGGTGATCCTGACGAAAGTTGAAGGCGATGCCCGGGGCGGAGCGGTGTTATCCATCCGCGCGGTGACCGGCAAGCCGGTCAAGTTTCTTGGAGTGGGCGAAAAACTGGATGCGCTGGAAGTGTTTCATCCGGATCGGATGGCTTCCAGAATCCTCGGGATGGGCGATGTCCTTTCGCTGATCGAGAAAGCGCAGGCGACCTTTACCCAGGAGCAGGCCGAAGAAGCCCAGCAGCGCCTGACCAGCAACAGTTTTACGCTCGAGGATTTCCGCAAGCAGATGGCCCAGATGAACAAGTTGGGCTCGCTGGAGCAGATTCTCGGCATGTTGCCGGGCGGACAAAAGTTGAAAAGTGCGATCGAAGGGGACAAGCCGGAGCGCGAGATGAAGCGCGTGACGGCGATGATCGACTCGATGACGATCCGTGAACGGCGGGACCATACCATCATCAACGGCAGCCGGAAGAAGCGGATTGCTCGCGGCAGCGGCGCGAGCGTGCAGGAAGTGAATCGCCTGATCAAGCAGTTCTTGTCGGCGAAGAAGCTGGCGAAGGCGATGACGGGGGCAGGAGGGCGGCGACAACTCGCGCAACTCATGCGCTCCATGTAGGGATACTTATTCACTGACCGTGTTGGACGGTTTTTCAAAGGAGGACAGTCGTGGCAGTTCATCTCAGATTGGCTCGGACAGGCAGACATAAGCGACCGATGTATCGGCTGGTAGCGGCGGATTCCCGGAAGGCCCGCGACGGGCGGTTCCTGGAAATTCTCGGAATTTTCGACCCGCTCAAGGAGCAGGGTCTTCCGGATGTGAAGCAGGACCGGGTGTTGACCTGGTTGCATCATGGCGCCCAACCGTCGGTGACCGTGCGGACGCTGTTGCGGCGGTCTGGTCTCTGGAAGCAGTTCGAAGCAGAGAAGGCGGCGAAGAAGAAGGCGTAACACACCATGGTGGCCGAACCGGTCGAGTTGGTAACGGTAGGACGAATCGAACGGCCGTTCGGCGTCAGGGGCGAGGTGAAGGTGCGTTCGCTGAGCGATGTGCCCGGTCGTTTGGAGTCGTTGGGAGCCGTGAGTCTTCTGGGGGCCAATGGAAAGACCTGGGACACGCGGGTGACACATAGCCGGCACGCAGGGCAGGGGTATATCCTCGCGCTGGAGGGCCTGACTTCCCCGGAGGAAGCCGGGCTGTGGCGCGGCGGGTTGATTCAAATCCCGAAAGGCAGCGCGCCCCCGTTGCCGCAGGGCCAGTACTACGAATGTGATCTGATCGGTCTGCTGGTGCAGGATGAGCAGGGGAACGGGATTGGAACGTTGACCGACATTTGGGAATTAACCGGCAATCATGTGTTTGTGGTGCAGGACGGGAGCAAGGAAACGCTCATCCCCGCCGCGCGAGATTTGGTTGTGGCCGTTGATTTACAGCAGCGGGTGATGACCGTGCACATGATCGAAGGACTGGGGGCGTGACATGTTACGCATCGACGTTCTGACATTGTTCCCCGAGATGATTCTCCAGTCGGTGGGACACAGCATGCTCAAGCGCGCGCAAGACAAGGGCCTGCTCACGGTCCGCGTTCATAATATTCGTGACTACACGATGGATCGCCACAAAGTCGCGGACGATGTCCCCTACGGCGGCGGTGCCGGGATGGTGATGAAGGCGGAGCCGATTCTGCGCGCGGTGGATGCCGTGCGTGCCGATGCCCAGGCATCCGGGGAAGAGATTCGTTTGATGTTTCCTTCGCCCCAGGGGCGGACCTTCACGCAGGATTATGCAAAAGATCTGGCCGCCGAACCGCGCCGGATCGTCATTCTCTGCGGACATTATGAAGGCGTTGATGAACGGGTGCGTGAAGCGCTCCGGCCGGAAGAGGTGTCCGTCGGCGATTATATTCTGACCGGAGGCGAATTGCCGGCCCTGGTCTTGATCGATGCCGCTGCACGATTAGTGCCGGGCGTGCTGGGCGATCCGGAGTCCGTAGTCGAAGAGTCGTTTTCGGATTCGCTGCTGGAGTATCCGCATTACACCAGACCGGCCGAGGTTCGGGGCATGGGAGTGCCCGAGGTGTTGCTGTCCGGGCATCATGAGGCCATTCGCCTGTGGCGCAGGAAACAGGCCTTGCGCAGCACCTATGCGCGGCGTCCGGACCTCATCCGGGATCGTAGTTTGAGTCGTGAAGATCAACGGTTGCTGAGCGAGATTATTAGCGAGGGCGTTGTCTCAACGCCCGTTTGATGGAAGGAAAGGGAGAGAATCATGAACCGGTTAGCGCGTATTCAACAGTCATTCACCAAAGCGACCATGCCGAAGTTTGAAGTCGGCGACACGGTGCGTGTCCATGTGAAAGTCGTGGAAGGTGAAAAGGAACGTATTCAGGTCTACGAAGGCGCGGTGATCGCCCGTAAGGGGACGTTGAATACGGAAACGTTTACGGTCCGCAAGGTCTCCTACGGCGTCGGTGTCGAGCGAATTTTCCCGGTGCACTCGCCGATCGTGACCAAGGTGGATGTGGTGCGTCAGGGCCGTGTTCGCCGTGCCAAGCTCTACTATCTCCGGTCCAAGAAGGGCAAGTTCGCCAAGGTTGAGGAGCGTGAGTTTGTGGGTGAAGGGAAGGCCGCGGCCGCGGCAAAAGCGGCGGAACCTGTCAAGGCCTAAGGGCTGCGCCGGGTGGCCGGTACTCTGCCCTACCCCTACCTCTGAGTCGGTCTCGTAAGTCGGGGGACATGCCGGTTGGGACCTACCGAGGAATTTGAGCAAGAGGCCCGGCGGTGCGGCTATCGTCGCATCGCCGGTGTCGACGAGGCCGGACGGGGCCCCCTTGCGGGGCAGGTCGTTGCGGCTGCCGTTATTCTTCCCGTTCGTTGCCGCCTGATCGGGGTGGACGACTCCAAACAACTCTCTGCATCAGAACGTGACCGGTTGTACGCTGCGATCATGGATCGGGCCGTCTGCGTCGGTGTCGGCTCATCGACGGCGGAAGAGATCGACCGGGTCAATATCCTCGAAGCGACCAAACTGGCGATGCGCCGGGCAATCGGCGAGCTGTCGCCCCCTTCCGATTATGTGCTGATCGATGCGGTGTCGCTGACCGGGGTGGCGATGCCCGTTCGTCCGATCATCAAAGGCGATGCCTTGTCCTTGTCCATCGCGGCTGCGTCGATTGTGGCCAAAGTCACGCGGGACCGGTTGATGGCCCGGTTCCATGAAATCTATCCGCAGTATAATTTCCTGTCGCATAAAGGCTATGGCACAGAGGAACACCTGGCTCGACTGGCCGAGTATGGCCCATCCCCGATCCATCGGCGGACTTTTGCCCCTGTATCGGCGATGCTCGGCACGACCGCGCTGGAGGCCGCGCGGCCATGAAGCCGGTGACGAAGCGTGATCCCCGCCACCGGTTCGGTCAGGACAGTGAAACGAAGGCGGAACAGTTTTTGCGCCGGAAGGGCTATGAGATCCTTGAACGAAACCTTCGGACCACACTCGGCGAGCTCGACCTGGTGGCCGATGACCATGGTGTACTCGTGTTTGTCGAAGTCAAAGCCAGGACCAGCGGGGCCTTCGGCGGGGCGCTTCTGGCGGTGGACAGGCGGAAACAGGCCAAGCTGATCCGGTTGGCCGGACAGTATCTGGCCCAGCGCCATGTGAGCGATCGGGTCTGCCGATTTGATGTCGTTCTGGTGCAGGGGGATGCGGAGTCCTCCTTTCAGATCGAACACATCGAGCATGCGTTCGATGTGCCGGATCAAGCGGGTTGGTAGCCGTATTCCGTAAGCAGGTATGTCGAGATGATAGACGCGATGATTCAACTGATCCATGTGTCGAAGACTTATGACCGCCGTCCGGCGCTCTCCGACCTCACGCTCGATATCGAAAAGGGAGAATTCGTTCTGCTGATGGGGCCGAGCGGATCCGGGAAGTCGACGCTGTTGCGCATGTTGATCGCCGCCGAGATTCCGGACGAGGGGCAAATCTTCGTTCAGGGAAAAAATGTTACGAAACTGAAGAAATCCGAGATTCCGTTTTTGCGCCGGAAGGTCGGAACGGTCTTCCAGGATTTCCGCCTGTTGCCGAAGAAATCGGTCTTTGACAATGTGGCGCTTCCGTTGATCGTTCAGGGGGCGTCGTCGGTCGATATTCGCCGAAAAGTCACGGAGGCGCTGCGTGCGGTCGGAGTCGATCATAAGAAGGATCAATTGCCGACCAGCCTGTCCGCCGGCGAACAGCAACGGGTGTGCATTGCCCGCGCAATCGTCAACGGCCCGATCGTGTTGCTCGCCGATGAACCGACGGGGAATCTCGATCCCGAGCGAACGGCGGAAATCATCGAGTTGTTCAAGCTGATCAATGCGCGAGGCACGACGGTTCTTGTCGCTACGCACGATCCTCAGGTGATGGCGCAGATCAACCGTCGTGTGATCGTCCTGCAGGACGGCGTCATGCTCCCGTCGCCGGTTCGCGCACAATCGGTGAACGCATGAGACGGATATTTTATCTCTTCCGTGAAGCCTGGGCGAATATGCGGGCGAACCGGACGACGACCGTGGTGGCGATTCTGACCACGGCCTTCACGCTGTCCTGCGTCGGGATCTTTCTTCTCTTGTACGTGAATCTCCGGAGCGCGGCCGGGTGGCTCCAGGAAGACATCAAGATTATGGTCTATCTCGACGATCAGCTGACCCGGGAGTCGGTGGCGGACCTGGAAGGACGGCTGAAGGCCGATCGCATGGTTGCGGCTACGGTGTTTATTTCGAAGGAACAGGCGCTCGGCGAATTCCGCGCGCAATTCCCCGCCGACTCCCATCTCCTTGAAGGCCTGGGGCAGAATCCCCTGCCGGCGTCGTTTGTCGTGACGCTGGCTTCTCAGTATCGATCTCCCGACGCGGTGAAGCGCTGGACGGAGCGGGTGCGCACGATGCCGGGGGTGGCCAAAGTCGATTACAATCAGGAATGGATCGATGCGCTCGCAGGGTTGATTCGCTATATCGAACTGATTGCGATCGGGGTTGGGGTGATTCTCTCGACTGCTGCGGTCACAATCATCGGCAATACGATCCGGCTGACGTTGTTTTCGCGCCGGGAAGAAATTGAAATTTTGCGGTTGATCGGCGCGACGCGCTGGTTCATCCGAATTCCCTACCTGCTTGAAGGAGCGGTGCTGGGCGCTTTGGGGAGCGGATTGTCCCTGCTGATTCTGAAGGGCGGGTTCGAGCTGTTTCGCCAACAAATCAGTTCGACTGGTCGGTTGAGCGGGATCGAACACATGATCGCGTTCTTCCCGTTCTCGGTCTGTCTGGCACTCGTGCTGATCGGGATCGGGCTGGGGTTTGCCGGCAGTTTCGTGTCGCTCCGGCGCTTTGGAGACAGTCGGACATGAAAGGTGCGCGCGCCGTCATTCTGGCCTGTTGCGCCGTCCTGTGCGGCGGAGCGGTGGGTTCTGCCCTGGCCGCGGGCGATCCTATTTCGGAAAAGATCGAGCGTGAACGGAAGACACTGGAACAGCTGAAAGATAAGATCGAGGAGAAGCGCAAGCGGGCGGATGAAGCGGAGAAGAAACGGGAGTCGGTTCTTCAGGGAATCCAGACGCTGGACGAACGATTGGTGCGGACCCGCCAGGAACATCAGGAGATCAACAAGAAGCTGCGGAAGAAAGACCGTGAAATCGAGGCGATCACCGAGCAACTGGGAATCATCCGGACAAGCATACAGGAGCGCCGCGATGCGATTCTCGCCCGCCTCCGCGTGCAGTACATGGAAGGCCGGGCGGGGTACGTCAAGGCGTTGCTGGCGGCGGATTCCTATGGGGATTTTCAGCGGCGCCTTCAGTATCTGTCGGCGGTCTCTCAAAAGGATTTCGAGTTGATGGGGACCTTTCGCGCCGATGTCGGGCGGATGGAGCAGGCCGAGCGGCAGCGGGCGGAGGCGCGCGACGGAATGCTGGCCTATAAGGAATCGACGGAGAAAAAGCTGTCGGATATCCGGTCGCTGCAGAAAGAAAAGAAGATCTATTTCACCAAGATCACGCAGGAAAAGGAGTCTTTCAGCCGGGCGGCCGAGGAACTTGAACGGTCCGCGGCACGGGTCGATAGTCTCTTGAACGAATTGGAGACACGCCGGCGGGCGATGGCGATGCGGCCGCCGACCGCGCCGGCCGTGCCGCGCGGAACCAAGGGGGCATTACCCTGGCCGGCGGACGGGCAGGTCGTTTCTTTTTTCGGCCGGCAGAAGCATCCCACCTTTAATACCTATGTGCAGCGAAAAGGGATTGAAATCAGGACCGCCGAAGGCAGTTTTATCCATTCGGTCATGCCGGGGACGGTGGTCTACGCGGACTGGTTGAAAGGGTACGGACTGGTTATAATCATGGATCATACGAACGGATTTTTTTCCCTCTATGCCCACGCGTCGAGGATTTTGGCGAAAGTCGGGGAGCATGTGGCTGAGGGGCAGGCGATCGGAGAAACCGGAGATACGGGCATGATCGGAGAAAATACATTATACTTTGAACTACGCGAAGGGTCGGATCCCGTTGATCCGTTGCTTTGGCTGGCGAAGCGATAGGGGGTCGGCGCGGGGACTGACCGGATTGGCGAAATGGCTCGGGTATTTGGACTGAAAGGATAGGCGTATCATGGAACAGCAGCCGCGAGGGAAGTCTTGGGTCATCGGGCCGATGATGGTCGTGGCCGTCTTGTGCGGAGTTCTGATCGGCAAGGGCTGGGAGCGTACCGGCCATGCGACCGAGACGTACGAGGAGCTCAAGACCTTTTCCGAAGTGCTCAACCAGGTTCAGCGGCATTATGTCGATGAAACGAAGACCAAGGAATTGGTGCAAGGGGCCATCCGCGGCATGCTCTCGACGCTCGACCCCCATTCCGCCTATATGACGCCCGAGATGTATAAGGAAATGCAGGTGGAAACCAAGGGCGAGTTCGGCGGGGTCGGAATCCAAATCGGTGTGAAGGAGAACCGGCTGGCCGTGATCGCGCCGATCGAAGGAACGCCGGCCCAGCGGGCAGGGATCAAGGCCGGAGACTTTATCGTGAAAGTCAACGATGAGACGACCAAAGATCTCACGTTGATGGATGCGGTGCAGAAGATGCGGGGGCCGAAGGGGACCAAGGTGAACCTGACGATCCAGCGCGACGGCACGCCGGATCCGCTGCTGTTCACTCTGATGCGGGATACCATCAAGATCGAAAGCGTCAAATCGAAAATTATTGACAACCTGGGCTATGTCCGGCTGACGCAGTTCCAGGAAGCGACGGGACGCGATCTCGCGAAAGCCATCAAGCAGTTTCGCGAACAGAAAGTCCAGGGAGCCATTCTGGATCTCCGGAACAATCCCGGCGGGTTGCTGACTGCGGCGGTCGATGTGTCCGAACAGTTCCTTCCGAACGGGAAGCTGGTGGTGTTCACCAAAAATCGAGAAGGGAAGAAGGACGAGTGGCTCGCGAAGTCCAAAGATCAGATGGACGAGCTTCCGATGATCATCCTTGTGAATGAAGGATCGGCCAGCGCGTCGGAGATTGTTGCGGGCGCGCTGCAGGACTGGGGGCGGGCGGTCATCGTCGGCACGACCTCGTTCGGTAAAGGATCGGTACAGACCATTCTCCCGCTCGGTGACGGCTCAGGCCTTCGACTCACCACGGCGAAGTACTATACGCCGAAGGGCCGATCGATCCAGTCCACGGGTATTACGCCCGATATTGTGGTGAAGATCCCGGCTCCGGCAAAAGACGGGAAGCCCGTCGAGAAAGAGGCGGAGACAAAGGCCCAGAAGCCGGCTCAGGGGAAAGAGAAGGATGCGGCACCGCATACCAACGGAAAGGCCCCGGAGGATGCGGCGACCAAGAACGGCGCCACGCCTCAGGCGCCGCCGCTTGACAGCGCTGGTGATCCCGCCGTCGAGCAGGATGCGCAATTGCAGAAAGCTGTGGAGTTGCTGAAGACCTGGAAGATTTTTAAGGAAATGAAGGTCTCCTAAATTCCGGGAGACGATTTCTGCTGTCGAATGGCCTGGAGCAATTCCTCTTCCGATCCGGTATAGCCTGGAACGGTGCGGAGGAGGTGGGATGAAACCAGTTGCTCCAGGTGATCCAGCGTTCGGATTCCCAGCCTCGCGTAGAGATAGCTCACCAGAGAATCGTGAAGTCCCGGCAGCCGAGTCCAGTTCTTCACGTCGGGGGGCAAGGGCGTCTTCAGCTCTTCATAGATGCGGATCGTGCCGGTAGCCAGAAACTCTTTGATCTTTCCCGCCAGATCTTTCCCGATCCCGTCGATGTCTTCGAGTTCATCCCGTTTTGCCACCAGCGCGATATCCTCGTCCAGAGCCAGAATGGAGTCAGCGGCACGGCGATAGGCTCTGATGCGATAGGGATTGGCCCGTTGGGAGGCCAGCAGCGTGGCAATCGATTGAAAGAGTTGTGCAAGCGGCGCGTTTTGCGTAGGCATATCAGATCTCTCCGGCTCCCGACGGACCCGCATTGTGCGCGTGAGGTCCCTCCGGAGACAAGGGGGAGGGCTAATTGACAACCAGAATTGTGCTCCCATAGGATGACGACATGGCCGGCGAGATTCAAATCCAAGTGAACGGGGAGCCGCGCGGGTGGCGGGACGGCGGGACCGTGGCCGATCTTCTGAGCGATTTGGCCATTTCGACGGAGCGTGTGGCTGTGGAGTTGAATCTCGAAATCCTCGACCGGAAGGATTTCGGACAGCGGAGCCTCCGCGCGGGAGACCGGGTCGAGATCCTCGGGTTTATCGGCGGCGGATGTGAGACCAAAGGAGAATCGGATGGACGCGAAC
>OMJA01000112.1 GCA_900299245.1 Nitrospiraceae bacterium
CAATGCGAAATCGGCCTGGCACACCATGCCGTGACCCGCCTGATCTTTCCCCATCGGATATTGGCGGGACACCGGGCCGTGCATCTGAGCGATCTCCATCTCGACCGCTACCAGCTGCGCCATGACGCGATTGCCGGCGAGGTCAAAGGATTGGAGCCGGACTGGATTTTCATTACCGGCGACCTGCTGAACGTTCCCGAAGGCCTGCCTCATCTCTTTCGCTTTCTCGCGCAACTGCGGACCACCGCCCCTGTCTATGTGACGCTGGGCAACCATGACCACTACAGCGGCATTCCCGTCGAGCAGTTCCGCGACTGGACGGAGCGGCACGGGATTACGTTGCTCGTCAACGAAACGGCGACGATCCCCGCGAACGGCGGCGAACTCGCCCTCGCCGGAGTGGATGATCCGTCGCTGCACCGGGCCGATCTCCGCTGCCTGCCGGCACAGACGCCGCACCGGTATACCCTGCTGCTCGCGCACGCGCCGAACATTCTCGATCAGCTGGAACCGCAGCATCACGCCGATCTGATTCTGTGCGGACACAGTCACGGAGGCCAGTGGAGAATTCCGGGAATTCCGACGGTCTGGCTGCCGCCCGGCTGTAACGGCCGGATTGCCGGGCATCACGAGGAACGCGGCTATCCGCTGTATGTGAATCGGGGACTCGGCTGGTCGTTTATCCCGCTGCGGTGGAACTGCCGGCCGGAAATCGCCGTGATCGAGTGGACGGCCGAAACCGCCGCGCCGGCGGTTATGGCGGCGTAAGCCGTTCGAGCGCTTCTTTCGCGCGGCTGCGCGTGGTCTGATCCCAGTCTTCCTTCATCACTTCTTCCAGCTTCGCCCGGGCCTCCGACGCCCGCAGGCGCCCCAAGCCCAACGCCGCGCAGGAGCGCACGTAGGCATGATCGTCTTCGAGCGCGGCGAGCAACAGCGGAACGACCGAGCGATCCTGCAGCACGCCCAGATGACTGGCGGCCATGCCCCGGATACGATGCTGCTTCTCCCCGACCGCGCGGCGCAACGTGCTCACCCAGAGTTCTTTGAGCTCGGGCACGACCGCCTCCAGCCCGTCCACGCGGTACCCGTTCACCTCGGCCAGAGCAAAGGCCAGCTCCAGTTTCTTCTCGCGGACCGTTTCCCGCTGAAACGCCGCCAGCAACCGGTCCCGCCGGTGTTTTTGCTGCGCGCGCCGGCGGATCTTCCGGACGACGACCAGCACCAGCACGGCGACGCCGATCACCGCGGCAGCCAACGGAATGGCCTGGTCGATCACATACTCCTGCGTGTCCAGAGACAGCCGCTTCCAGACCCACACGGAGGTAATGACGATCCCCAAGAGGATGACAATCGCGGTGAGATTAGCCTGGCCCCGGTCATCGCGTCGCAGCATGGGAGCGGATCATACGGGCGCATCACTCGCGCCGTCAATGAAGGATCCGTCCGCCCTAGCCGCCGGCGCGCACACCGTTTCCTCGTCTCTTGACCCCATGGCTGCGGCAGAATATGCTCCGGCCATGGATCTTCCCGACCTCAAAGACGACCCGCATCTCAAGCTGGTCAGACCCCTGGTGGAAGCCTACCAGGCGTTCTGGCTCGCCGATAACCGCCATATCCGCTCATTGAAGTTGACGCCCTCGCAATTCGACGTCATCGCCACGCTGGGCGATACCGACGGAATGACCTGCTCCGAGTTATCCGCCAGAACGCTGGTCACCAAAGGCACCTTGACCGGCGTACTCGACCGGCTGGTGGCCAAAGGATTGATCCGCCGTGACACCGTCGACAGTGACCGCCGCCGGATCCACGTTCAATTGACCGAGAAGGGCGACGGCGTGTTCCGGAAAGCCTACGCCGCGCATATCGCGTTTCTGAAACCGTTTTTCGAAGAGGCGATGACCCCCAAAGAAATCGATGACGCCCGGCGGCTGCTGCTCAAACTTCGCGACAGTTTCAAGCGGAGCTCCGCCTAGCTATGCGGCTGACCATTCTCGGCTCGGGCACGAATCTTCACCCGACCAGAGCCGCCGCCGGCTATCTGGTGCGCACCGACCAGACCCTGCTGCTGGACTTCGGCCCCAGAACGTTGCCCAATCTCCTGAAAACAGGTGTCAATCGCCATCGCATCACCCACATTCTGTTCTCGCATTTTCACGCCGACCACTTTTCCGATTTCATTACCTTCTACTTCGATGCCCTCATCTATACGAAGCACGGCGGCGGCTGGCGCCCGGACCTGACCCTGATCGGCCCGCGCGGGGCGAAAGCCCTGTTCCGCAGTATCATGGCTTCGTTTCCAAGTTTTTCCGACCCGCCGTTCAGAGTCCATCTGAAAGAAGTAACGGACCGCGCCTTTCAGATCGGAGAGACGCGCATTACGCCACGCCGCGTCGTCCATGTTCCGGATCTGAATAGCGTGGGCTATCGGATCGAGCACAAGGGAAAGACGCTGGTCTATTCCGGCGATGCCCAATATTGCGACAGCCTGGTCCGTCTGTGCCGGGACACCGACGTCGCCGTACTGGACTGCTCGTTCCCGGCGACAAAGCCGGGACCGGTGCACATGCATGCGGGGGAATGCGGCAGAGTGGCGGAGGAGGCCGGCGTGGATCGCCTCGTGTTATCGCACTTCTATCCGCCGGCCGACCGGGCCGACGTGAAGGCTCAGGCAGCGGAGAATTTTCGCGGGACGGTGATAAAGGGAAAAGATCTGCTGACGATCCGGCTCTGAAACGGAAACAGCCTCAGCCGGACTACAAACCCTCTTCGCGGGGCTCGCCGCCGAGAATTTCGATCAGCGTGGTAAACCGCGCAATCTTCACGGGCTCATCCATCTTGGAATAAATGGCCAGGAGATTCTTGACCATGCGGGAGAGAATGGCGCG
>OMJA01000113.1 GCA_900299245.1 Nitrospiraceae bacterium
GCCGGGGAGCTGTTTCAGCATCCTGAGGTTAGCTGACGGACATCATGCGATCCAGCGCAATCCTCGCCCAGCGCTTATCTTCGTCCGGTACCACGATGTGATTGACCACATGGCCGTCGGCGAGATTTTCCATGGCCCAGCAGAGATGTGCCCCGTCGATGCGGAACATCGTGGCGCACTGGCAGACAGTCGAGGAGAGGAAGAACACCTTCTTATCAGTCAAGTCACGCTTCAAGCGGTTCACCAGGTTCAGCTCGGTCCCCACGGCCCAAACGGTGCCGGCCGGCGCCGCCGAAACGGTCTTGATGATGAACTCGGTCGAGCCGGTCAGATCGGCTTTATTGACGACGTCCTCATGGCACTCCGGATGAACGATCACCTTGCCGTCCGGATACTGTTTGCGAAAATTGTCGATGTGGACGGGCTGAAACATTTGATGGACGCTGCAATGGCCCTTCCACAAAATCAGCTTCGCCCGCTTGATGGCCTCACGCGTATTACCGCCGTTGGGCTGATAGGGATCCCAGACGATCATCTGCTCGCGCGGCACACCCATCTTATTGGCCGTATTGCGGCCCAGATGTTCGTCGGGGAAAAAGAGAATTTTTTCGCGTCTGGCCCAGCACCATTCAATGACGGCCCGCGCATTGGACGACGTGCAGGTAATCCCGCCGTGTTCGCCGCAAAACGCTTTGAGGACCGCCGCGCTATTCACATACACCGCCGGCATCACGGTTTCTTCCACCGGCATAATGCGCCCAAGCGTTTCCCAGCATTGATCGACCTGCTCGATCGCCGCCATATCCGCCATCGAGCACCCGGCAGCCATATCAGGCAGGATGACCGTTTGCTTCGAGCGGCTCAAGATATCCGCGGTCTCCGCCATAAAATGGACGCCACAGAACACAATATAAGGCCGCTCGGAGCGCTCCGCCGCCAGTTTCGAGAGCAACAACGAATCGCCCCGAAAATCAGCATGCTCGATGACTTCGTCCCGTTGATAGTTATGCCCCAGGATCATGACCCGATCGCCCAAGGCGCGCTTTGCCTCGGCAGTCCGGCGGAAGAGTTCCTCGGACGAAAGCCCTTGGTAATCCGTGATGGGTCTCGGTACGGTGATCGTCGCCTTCACATACACCTCAGCAAGAATCCTGAAAGTTGAATTCTACGTTAGCCCCACCTCACAATCAACGAACCCGCTTCGTGAAGAAGGCCTAGCGGCACGGTAGGCCTAATAGCCCGTTGACAACGACCGGGGCCGGGCATACGATCTTTTCATAGCTAGGGGGGCCATCAGGCTGAGAGTCCGAATGATCGGACGACCCTCACAACCTGACCTGGGTAATACCAGCGTAGGGAAGCGGACACGTCGCCGGACCACCGGGACGATTTTCAGCCGCACCCCTCCTGTCAGGTGCGGTTTTTTTTTGCATCACCGACTCCGGACAATGGGCTGTGGAACAACCAGATTGAGGCCAAATAGTCGGACAACCTCAGGATGCTCAAAAAGGCCGTCAGCGAGGCCGCAGCGAGCGAAATGCCGAGGCGTACTTCTCAGTACGTTGAGGCCTTGAGCGACGAGAGAACGCGGCTGGCGGACTTTTTCAGCATCCTGCCATAGATAAGAGGAAGGGGATCCCCATGGGTACTATGAATGGATCGACCAACGGATCGAACGGCCAGAAGAAAACGGACGGCGCAGCCACCTTGACGACCGCGCCGTTCCCCGCGTCACGGAAGATCCACGTCACCGGCGCCCATCCCGGCGTACGCGTTCCGATGCGGGAAATCAGCCTCAGCCCGACCAAATCCATGAACGGAGGCGCACCGGTTCCCAACGAGCCCATCACGATCTACGACACCTCCGGTCCCTACACCGATCCGTCCGTCACCATCGACGCGCGCGCCGGACTCGCCCCGCTCCGCCGCCAGTGGGTCCTGGATCGGGCGGACGTGGAAGAACTTTCGGATGTCTCCTCGCAATACGGCCGGATGCGCAAAGCCGATCCGAAACTCGACGAACTGCGTTTCCAACACATCCGTAAGCCGCTCCGCGCCAAAACCGGACGGAACGTGACGCAGATTCACTATGCCCGCAAAGGCATCGTCACTCCGGAGATGGAATTCATCGCGATCCGAGAAAACCAGTCCCGCGAAGTGGCGCGCGAACTCGCGTCCCGCAACGGGCATGGCGGAGGCATCGCGCAGCATCCTGGGCAGGCCTGGGGCGCCAACATCCCGAAGGTCATCACGCCGGAATTCGTGCGCGATGAAGTCGCGCGGGGCCGCGCGATCATCCCCGCCAACATCAACCATCCGGAAACCGAGCCGATGATCATCGGCCGCAATTTCCTGGTGAAGATCAATTCGAACATCGGCAACTCCGCCGTCGCCTCCTCGATTGAAGAGGAAGTCGAAAAGATGATCTGGTCGATCCGCTGGGGAGCCGACACGGTGATGGATCTCTCGACCGGCAAGAACATCCACGAAACGCGCGAATGGATCATCCGCAACTCGCCGGTCCCCATCGGCACGGTTCCGATCTATCAGGCCCTCGAGAAAGTGAACGGCAAGGCCGAAGACCTGACCTGGGAGATCTTCCGCGATACGCTCATCGAACAGGCCGAACAAGGCGTGGACTATTTTACGATCCATGCAGGCGTCCGCCTGGCCTACGTGCCGATGACCGCGAAGCGCATGACCGGCATCGTCTCCCGCGGCGGCTCGATCCACGCCAAGTGGTGCCTGGCGCATCATCAGGAAAACTTCGCCTACACCCACTTCGAAGAAATCTGTGAGATCATGAAGGCCTACGACGTCTCTTTCAGTCTGGGCGATGGGTTGCGTCCCGGCTCCATCGCCGACGCCAACGACGAAGGCCAGTTCGCCGAACTGGAAACCTTGGGTGAATTGACCAAGATCGCCTGGAAACACGACGTGCAGGTGATGATCGAAGGCCCCGGCCATGTGCCGATGCACATGATTCAGGTCAATATGGAAAAACAGCTGAAGGAATGCCACGAGGCGCCGTTCTACACACTCGGCCCACTGACGACCGACATTGCGCCGGGCTACGACCACATTACCTCAGGGATCGGCGCGGCAATGATCGGCTGGTACGGGTGCGCGATGCTCTGCTACGTCACCCCGAAAGAACACCTGGGCCTGCCGGACCGCGAAGACGTGAAGACCGGCGTCATCACCTATAAGATCGCAGCTCATGCGGCGGACCTGGCCAAGGGACATCCCGGCGCCCAGATCAGAGACAATGCCCTGTCAAAAGCGCGCTTCGAGTTCCGGTGGGAGGATCAGTTCCATCTCTCGCTCGATCCCGACACCGCCAAGGACTTCCACGATGAGACCTTGCCGGACAACGCCGCGAAAGTGTCGCACTTCTGCAGTATGTGCGGACCGCATTTCTGCTCCATGAAGATCACGCAGGATGTCCGCGACTACGCCGCGCAATTGCAGGTGGATGAACAGAAGGCGATCCAGATCGGCATGAAGGAAAAATCGGAAGAGTTCAAGAAGTCCGGCTCAGAAATTTATCGATAGAGTGTGAGGATGCTCAAAACGGTCATCCAACAAGGCCCGAGGCGAATCGAAACCGGAGGCGTACCCTCAGGGGTACGTTGAGGATTTCGATGAGCCGAGAACGCAGTTGGGGGCCGTTTTCAGCATCCGTTGAACGGAGAATTGACTATGAGTAAACCGAAACCAGCCCCGTTACGAGAACGCGACATCACTCGACAAATCGCCCGGGAATATTACAAAGAATTCGATTCGCTGATCGAAAGCGACGTCATCATCGTCGGCGCCGGCCCCTCCGGCCTGATTTGCGCGCACGACCTGGCGAAAATGGGCTTCCGCACTCTCGTCGTCGAACAGAGCCTCGCCCTCGGCGGCGGCTTCTGGCACGGCGGCTATTTAATGAACAAGGCCACCATCTGCGAACCGGCCAATGAGATCCTCGAAGAAATCGGCGTCCCCTGCAAGAAGATCAATGAGTGCGAAGGGATGTATATGGTCGACCCCCCTCATGCGACCGGCGCACTCGTCGCCGCCGCCTATCGCGGTGGGGCGAAGATCTTGAACCTGACCCGCGTCGTCGATCTGATCTTGAGAAAAGACGGCATCCTCGAAGGCATCGTGGTGAACAACACCACCGCCGAGATGGCCGGCCACGACATCATCCACGTCGATCCCATCGCGCTGGAAAGCAAGATCGTGGTGGATGCCACCGGCCACGATGCCATCGTCGTGGACCTTTTACACAAGCGCGGTCTGTACAAACCCGTGCCGGGCAACGGCGCCATGTGGGTTTCGCGATCCGAGCAGGAAGTGATGGACCGGACCGGCGAGGTGTACCCGAACTGTTTCGTCATCGGACTGGCCGTCGCCGCCGTGTACGGCACCCCGCGCATGGGCCCGGCCTTCGGCTCCATGCTGCTCTCGGGCCGCTATGGAGCAGAACTGATCAAGAAGAAGCTCAAGAACGAATAACCACGCATTTCCTGCGGCTTCTCAAAAATGTCTCCAGCAAGGCCGCAGGGAGTGAAATCAACGAGGCGTACAGTTCCCGTACGTCGAGTTGATTGAACGACCGAGAACGCCGCTGGAGGCGTTTTTTAGAAGCCGATCATGGATGTACAAGATTTTTTAGAGCAAGGCCAAGGCCGCGAAGAGGACAAGCGCGAGGCCTGGCACCTCTTCCAGCAGGCGTATGAGCGCCAGATGAAGGGCGACCTGGAAGAGGCCGTCAATCTCTACAAAAAATCGCTGGCCGTGCATCCCACCGCCGAGGCCTATACCTTCCTGGGCTGGACCTACAGCTTCATGGGACGGCTCGATGACGCCATCGAGGAATGCCACAAAGCCATTGCCCAGGACCCTGACTTCGGCAACCCGTATAATGACATCGGCGCCTACTTGATTGAAAAAGGCGATTTCGACGAAGCGATCGTCTGGTTTCAGAAGGCCATGCAGGCGCGGCGCTATGAAAGTCCGGCCTTCCCGCACTTGAACATCGGCCGGGTCTACGAAAAGCAGGGCCGTTGGACCGAAGCGATCGACGCCTATAAAAAAGCGCTCGCTCTCAACCCGAACTATGCCCTGGCGAAAAAATCGCTGGGACGACTGATCAGTTCACTGAATTAGGATTGCATGGACAACACCGAACGAACCATCCTTGTCGCCCTCACCGATATTTTCTTCTACACCAAAGTCCGCGACGCCTTGCGAACCGGCGGTTATCGAATCGAGAAAGCCCGGACGCAACAGGACGTCGCAGAAAAAACCGCAGCGGCAGCTCCGGCAGCTGTCATTCTGGACATGAACGATCTGACCATCGATGCCTTTCAGGCTATCGAAACACTAAAAGCCGATCCCCGGTCGAAGTCCATTCCGATTCTCGCCTACGCCAATCATGAAGAAGTCGATACCTGGAATAGGGCCAAAGCGCTGGGCGTAACGAAGATCGTTTCGCGCAATGAATTCTCGGCCCGGACCAAAGATCTGGTCGATGAAGTACAGAAGGGCATCCGATGAAACAATCCCGGCTGCATGCACACCACGTTCAACTCGGCGCGACGTTTGAAGAGATCACCGGCTGGGAGATGCCGGCTCACTACGGAGACTGGCGAGCCGAGCACGCCGCTGTCCGTCAGGCCGTCGGCGTCGCCGACCTCGCCCATCGGGGCAAAATCAGAGTCACGGGCGACGACAGGGTGAAATGGCTGCAGAGCGTCATCAGCAACGATATCCTGCCGCTCCAGCCCGGGCAGGGCCGTTATTCCAGCTTTCTGACGCACAAGGGAAAGATGCTTACCTATTTCCGCTGCTACGTGCAGACGGACGCCGTCATGCTCGAAGACGTCGGGGAAATCGGCGACGCGACCCATGCCGCGCTCAGAAAGTTTCTGCTCTACGGGACCAAAGCCAAGCTGGAAAACTGTGCAGAGAGCTGGGGGTTGCTGCTAGTCAGCGGACCCAAAGCGGTGCAGACCATGAAGTCCGCCTTCGGCGTCGATTGCGGAGACTTGCAGCCCGTCAACTTTGTGACGGCTCAGATCGGCGGACAGCAGGCCCTGGTGATTCGAACAGAAGAAACCGGCGAAGTCGATTTGGAAATCCTGCTTCCCGCCGAAGCCCTCGCAGCCGCCTGGAACAAGCTGCTGGAAACCGGCGCCGCCAACGGCATCAAGGCGATCGGTAGCCAGGCCCGCGAAGCGTTGCGCCTGGAAGCCGGCATCCCGAAAGCCGGCACCGAACTGAATGAAGAAATCGTTCCGCCGGAAGCCAACCTGGAAGGCAAAGCCTTCAGCCTCAACAAGGGCTGCTACCCGGGACAGGAAGTCGTGGCGCGGATGGACACCTACGGGAACGTACGCCGAAAACTCGTAGGATTAGTCCTGAAGGATGTGACCGTGCCGCCCAAAGGCGCGAAACTTTTCAGCGGCGACCGCGAAATAGGCTGGGTCAGCAGCGCGGCGATGTCACCACAGCAGAACGGCATCATCGCATTTGGATTTCCCCTGAGAGACTTCAGTACGGCAGGCACGACGCTCTCGATCGACGTCGACGGCAAGAAGCACGACGCGACGGTAGCGGATCTGCCCTTCTACCGCCGCGCCTAGCAGGGCGCTGAAAAAACCCACCGGCTTCGTTCTCGCATCGCCGGACAAGCTTTTTGAGCGCCCTGTGGATCCTTACTTTTCAGGATTTCTCGCCGCCGAAACCGCCTTCGCAAAGGCCAGCAGGCTCGCCCGTTCTGCGTCGTCCAATGCCAGCAGGAGATGCGCTTCCTCGCCGTGCATCAAGCGCAGGCTCAGAAACGGCTCTTCCCGGCGCTTTTCCTTGTTGTCCCACATCGCATCGATCACCTGCACTTTGTCCAACTGCCCGACCGATACCACGTCGTAGCGGAAGTAGGAATCGCCGATGACGATGTCGAACACGACATTGCCGGCGGTGAGCAACACCAGGTTGAACCGGCCCTGATCTTCATACCCTTCCGGGAGAAACTTATTGATATGGCACAACGCCACTTTGCGATCGCCCAGCGCGGCGCGGAACTTTTCCTTCAGCGCCTGATAATCGATCTGCAACGCTTTTTCATCCGGGCTCGTCGCCGCCGACGCCGCATCTTCCGCTCTCTGATAGACTTCATCCGCTGACATCAACCCTGCCATGACGTGATATCCCCTCCGTGTGCCGTACGCATATGGCGTACGATTGTGTCGTGCTATCCGACGTGATTTATAAGACTGCGTCCGCTGTTTTCCGTGCCTTGATCGCCCGCACCACGCCGATGAGCCCAAGCCCGGCCCAGGCAAACTCCAGCAGGATGAATCCCACCCGTTGATCCTCGATCGCCACGATACCCAACAGGAGCGACCCGATAATGTTCAAGGCCAGATATCCCGCGTCCAGCTCCCGCCAGATCCCGCTTTGGATCAGCGCATAGGCGGTCAAGACCATGAGCGCGCCGACGACCGACAAGACCTGGAACA
>OMJA01000114.1 GCA_900299245.1 Nitrospiraceae bacterium
GATCGCCGGTAAGGCCAAGCTGGCGGCGATCGTCAAGGAGAGCCATGCGAAGGGCGCTCTGGACCGGCGCATCTACAAGGTGATGCGTGGTTCCTGGGCCAATCATTACCGGCGCATGCTGCCAAGCCTGCTTTCCGTACTTGAGTTCCGGTCGAACAACGCGGTGTGGCGGCCGGTCCTGGCGGCCCTCGACTGGATCAGGAGCAAGGTGGATGGCGGATGCCGCTTCGTGCCATTGCAGGATGTTCCGATCGATGAGGTGATTCCAGCGCGATGGCGCAGTTCCGTCATTGATGACGATGGGCGGGTAAACCGGATCAGCTATGAGCTTTGCGTCCTGACGCAACTGCGCGACCGCATCCGCTCCAAAGAAATCTGGGTGGTCGGGGCGGATCGCTATCGCAATCCCGATGACGATCTTCCCAAGGACTTCGAGATCAGGCGAGATGCGTACTATTCCGGCCTCAGCCTGACGCCAGATGCGCAGGCGTTTTGCGCCTCGATCCGGGAGGAGCTTGAACGGGAACTGTTGCTCCTCAATGCCAATATTCCACAAAACGACAAGGTCCGGCTCCTGTGGCGCGGCGACAACCGGATATCGATTACACCGTTCAAGCCCTTGCCCGAACCGAAGGGTCTCGCTTCGATCAAAAGCGAGATCGGTCAGCGCTGGCCGATGACCGGACTGCTGGACGTGTTGAAAGAGGCTGCTCTGGACACGGGATTGATGGATGCTTTCGAAACGTCGGCCTCGCGGGTTACCCTGTCGAAAGCAGCCTTGGCTCAGCGTCTTTTGCTGTGTCTCTATGGCTTGGGCACGAACGCCGGGCTCAAGCGGGTCGCTGGCGCAACACCCGATGTCAGTTACGAGGAATTGCTGCATGTCCATCGCCGTTTCATCCACGCGCCAGCGCTGAGGGAGGCGTGCGCGCGGGTAGCAAACGCGACACTGGCAATCCGCAATGCCGCAGTATGGGGAGATGCGGGCACGGCATGCGCGTCCGATTCAACGAAGTTCGGCGCGTGGGACCGCAACCTGATGACGGAATGGCACGCCCGCTATGGCGGCCGTGGCGTCATGATCTACTGGCATGTGGAGAAGCGCGCGACCTGCGTTTATTCCCAGCTCAAGCGGTGCTCTTCCTCGGAGGTCGCCTCCATGATCGAAGGCGTGCTACGCCATTGCACCGACATGGAAATCCAGCGCCAGTACGTCGATAGCCACGGCCAGAGCGCAGTCGGCTTTGCGTTCTGCCGACTCCTTGGATTTGAGCTTGCCCCGCGGCTGAAAGCAGTGGCACGCCAGAAACTGGCCCTTCCCCAAGCCGGCATGCGCACGCGGCTTTCCAATTTACTGCCGATCCTCTCCAGCCCGATCGACTGGGACGAGATCGAGCAACAATATGACGAAATGGTCAAATATGCCGCTGCCATGCAATCGCGCACCGCCGATCCGGAAGCGATCCTGCTCCGGTTTGCCAGAGCCGAAGTGATGCACCCGACCTACAAGGCGCTGAGTGAACTCGGCCGCGCGGTCAAAACAATCTTCCTATGCCGGTATTTGCGTCAGGAGGCATTCCGCCGCGAGATCCACGAAGGGCTGAATGTGGTTGAGAACTGGAACGGCGCTAATGGTTTCGTGTTCTTCGGCAAGGGCGGCGAGATCGCCACCAACCGCATCCATGAGCAGGAAATCTCCGTTCTGGCGCTACACCTCCTGCAAGCGTCGCTGGTGTATGTGAACACCCGCATGCTTCAGACCGTACTGGTTGAGCCGAAGTGGGCGGGGCGGATGACGCCGGAAGATTATCGTGGTCTCACGCCGTTGATCTACAGTCATGTGAACCCTTATGGCCGCTTCGACCTCGACCTGAACGACCGGATTGATTTTGGACGGCTTGCAGCGTGAGGCGGCTGATCGGCCTATAACATTTGGGTACACCCCAGAGTGATAGGGCCGAGTGACACCATTCGTCTGTCACAAAAGGGTGGGTTTGCGCTCAATGTGACGATACACTGCAAGAGCCACCCTAATGTGACGGATTTTGCACTTGGCTCGTATCGGATATGCCCGCGTCAGCACCACGGACCAGGATCTGGATATCCAGATTGGCCGCCTCAAGAATGCAGGTTGCGAAATTATCCGTTCCGAGACCGGATCGGGGGCCTCGCGGAGCGGGCGCACGGAACTGGAAACGATCATGCAGTTTATGCACACCGGCGACGAGCTGGTCGTGCTGCGGCTCGACCGGCTCGGCCGCTCCACGCGCGATGTCCTGAACCTGGTGCATGAGCTTGATGAAAAGGGAGCTTCGCTGCGCATCCTTGAGCCAGAGGTGACGACGGCGGGCGACATGGGGCGAATGGTCATCACCATACTCGGCATGGTCGCCGATATGGAGCTGAAGTTCATCAAGGATCGTCAGCGCGCCGGGATCGAAGCGGCGCGCGCCGAAGGCGTTTACAAAGGCCGGAAGAAGAACGTCGATGACGATGAAATCCGCCGTCGCCTTGCCGCCGGCGCCAGCAAGGCCCGCGTTGCCCGCGACCTGAAGGTCTCACGAATGACCGTCTATCGGGCGCTCGACATTATTCCGTCACAGACCAAACTGCCGGAAAAGCCGCCCACTGCCAGCATCGCCCTGCATCTGATTATCGAGAACTTCAACAAGCGTGGAAGAGGTAGAAAACCCGCTCGGGAGCGGATTGAGGCGATGCTGGAACGCGACTACGCCATGGTAAAAAACGGCAATTGTGATTACAAACTGACCGTCGCCTATGACCCCGATCCGGATGGCATTTCCCTTGATGAGGAAATCCAAAGCCTCCTCTCCGAGATGTTCAACATCGCAGAGAGCTACAATTGCTCCATGGAAGCCGATATCTACGAGGTCGGTGGTCAGCAACGGTCCTGGTAGAATCA
>OMJA01000115.1 GCA_900299245.1 Nitrospiraceae bacterium
CATCATGAGGTTCGCGCTGGAGACCATGCAGAGCAGCACGAACGTCGAGACGCCGATGAGGGAGAGATACCGCGGTTCGTGGGGGTCCTGGTACATGTAGGCGACGGAATAGGCATAGATGACCGTGCCGACTCCGGCGATCAGGACCATCATGACGGCACTGAGCCGGTCGATATAGAAGCCGATCGGAAAGGTGAGCGAGGCGAGCGACGCCGGGTTGTAGAAGCGAAGGCTGATCGGCCCCTGTGTCGTCACGACATAGAGGGCGGCGACGGCGCCGCAGAAGGCCGCGCCGATCGGGAAGGCGGCGAGCTGCGTGCGGGCCCGCCGCGACGCATCGTCGCCGACGGCCACGATCAGCGCCGTCAGGAGCGGGAGAAGCGGGATCAGCAGCACGAAATACACCAGCACTCGATCACTCCGGAATAAGATGAAACCGTTTCAGGCCCCTTAAGGACCGGGCGCCCGTCGATCGCTCGTCGTCGGGTATTCTTGCAGGGTCCATCATTAGTACGTTGTCTAGACTATCGTCAAGCGCCGTGCCCGTCATCGCGCCGGCGGTTTGTCGAGGCGATGGACCAGGCGCATGATGGCCCCGCCGATGCGATCGTAGAGTTCGTCCACATAGAGCCGGTTCATGAACAGGACGTACAGTCCGTTCCGTCCGCCCTCGACCCGGCGCGCGATCCATCCCGGCATCCGGACCGTCCGGCCGTGGGCGCGCATATAGAGATAGCACCAGCTGGCCACGGTCATGACCGTGGCCAGCAGGATCATGAGGTCAAACAGGCGGCCGGGCAGGGCGGCAGCCTTGAAATAGGATGCGACCTCGTTCGGATCCGGATACAGGAAAGCCGTGAAGGACTCGACGGCGAACAGATACATGAACACGACAAAGAGGAGTGTGACCAGCATGGCGGCCGACACTTCCCAGGAGGGCACCGCCCGCAGGCGGGTGAGAGTCAGAATCGCCTGCGAAGATGTGATCCAGATGAAGAAGAGGAAGATGACGGTGCCCTGGGATTCCAGCAGCAGGATATGCAGCGCGCCATGGGTGACCAACAAGATGAGCAGGGGAATCATCAGGGTGGTCACGAATCCGGTCACCCACGTGAGAGGAGAAAAGCTCTGTTCCTCTTCCTCCTGGTCGGCATGGGGGAGATGCGCTTCCAGCCGGGCCTTGTGGATCACGTTCCCGCTGTTCAGAAACACGGTGGCTTTGAAGAGCCCGTGGGCGATCAGATGAAATACGGCCAGCGAGAAGGCGCCCAGCCCGCATTCCATGATCATGTAGCCCATCTGACCGACCGTCGAAAATCCAAGGGTCTTCTTGATGTCGTTTTGTGCGAGCATCATCGTGGCGCCCAGGACCGCCGTCAATGTTCCAACGACGAAGGCTACGTGCAGTGTCGTCGAGCTGAGGCCGAAGAGCGGCGCCAGGCGGTTGATCAGGAAGCCGCCCGCATTGATGATCCCGGCATGGAGCAGCGCCGTGGCGGGCGTCGGGGCATAGAGATAGCGGGGTAGCCAGATGTGGAACGGAACCTGCGCCGACTTGCTCATGCCGCCGATGAACAGGAGCAGGGTCACGGCCGTGGCGCCGCTGATCTCGAGTCCGGGGAGCGGCGAAACGACGGCCGTCGATTCGGCCGCCCTGGCAAACAGAGCCGGAAACTCCAGCGTGCCGTAGAGCGCGTGGGCCAGGACGATCCCCGCCAGAAACGCGATGTCCCCGACACGCAGCAGCGTGAATGTCTTGAAGGCCCCGTCCAGCGTGCCCGCATGGGTATGGTTATGGGCCAGGAGATACAGCAGATAACTCAGCAGCTGCCAGAAAAGAAACAGCATCAGGAGATTGGCACTGGAGACCATGCAGAGCAGGACAAACAGCACCAGGCCGATGAGGGCCAGGTACCGCGGTTCGTGAGGGTCCTGGTACATGTACTCGATCGAATAGGCGTAGATGACCGTGCCGACCCCGGCGATCAGGACCATCATGACGGCGCTGAGCCGGTCGATATAGAAGCCGATCGGAAACGTGAGCGAGGCGAGCGATGCGGGGTCGTAAAAACGGACGCTGACCGGCCCCTGCGTCGTCACAAAATAGAGGGCGGCGACGGCGCCGCAGAAGGCCGCGCCGATCGGGATGGCGCCGAACTGCGCGCGGGCCCGCCGCGAACGGTCGTCGCCCAGGGCGACCAGGAGCGTGGTCAGAAGCGGAAGGAGCGGAAGCAGGATGGCGTACACGGGTACCTCACGGTTAGAGAAACAGAAAAGCCAACGGTGATACGCGCTGACAGGTCCACGTACCACGGTTGGCTTGTACTGCAACCGGCCCGAAACGTGCCGGTTACCCTACCGCCGTTGGTTGCACGATCAGCCTCATAGCCGCGCCGGTCCCGTGGGAGGGCGGCGACGACATGCTCCATGAGCTGATATCGTGAATTCCTTATCCGGTACTCGTCCCCGGCGAGTCAAGGGAGCGGGTACAATGCCCCCGGCTGTCTAGGCCTTCGGGCCCTTGCCGCCTGCCTTTCGGCCCAACGGGGTGGCTTTGTTCTTGTGGCCTTATCAGCGGCCCCTCTATAATCGGACGTACTCATTTGGCTGGATGACTGCATGATGAACAAAGGGCTGACCAAAGGCGAAATCGAATCGGCGATCCGGAACGCCATCATCAAGTTCGAACAGGAGTTCATGGGGCGGGGTCCGGAGGACGTCCGGGCCTATATCGTGCGGGATCTCGTCGTTGTGCGACTCAGGGGCGTGCTGACACCCGCCGAGCGGCAGCTTGCCAAGACCGCGGAAGGCGTGGACATGGTCAAACGAATCAGACAAACCCTCATTGCCCAGGGCCGCGACCGTCTGTTCGAACAGGTGAATGAGATCACCGGAGCCAAGGCGCTGGCGCTCTTCACCGATATCAATGCCCAGATCGGCGAGAAAGTCCTCGTCTTTACCGTGGACCGGGATCTGGAAAGCCTTGGTCGATAGCCGGCACCGGGGAGCCGAATGAAAAAGCTGATCGAGGGATTCAAGAAATTCCAACGCGAGGTCTTTAAGACGAAGCGAGACCTGTTTACGAGCCTCGCAAAAGGGCAGGAGCCCAGGGCGCTCTTTATCAGCTGTTCGGATTCACGGATCGACCCCTGTCTCGTGACGCAGACGGAGCCGGGGGAACTGTTCATTCTCCGGAACGCCGGCAATCTGGTGCCGTCCTACGGCACGACGATCGGCAGCACGATTGCGACGATCGAATATGCGGTCGGAGTGTTGAACGTCAAAAACATCATCGTCTGCGGTCACACCGATTGCGGAGTGGTGAAAGCGATTCTCGAGCCGGAACAGGTGGATGACCTGCCCGCCGTCAAAATGTGGCTGCTTCAGGCAGAAGCCACCAGACGGGTTGTGAGAGACAATTACAGCCATCTGACCGGAGACGCGCTTTACGTGGCGACGACGCAGGAAAATGTCCGGATTCAATTGAATCATCTGAAGACCCATCCGCTTGTGGCCGCGCACCTCCGAAGCGGGTCTCTGGAGCTCCACGGATGGGTCTACTCCATCGAGACCGGCGATGTGTGGACCTATGATTTTGCGCAGGACACGTTCCGGTCGCTGGTTCCGTCGGCCGGCAAGGTTCGCCGCAAGCGGACATGAGCGCGGGATTCACACACCACCATGCGGGCTCTTGAACAACTGGTTTTCGACAACACCTACGCCCGTCTGCCCGAATCGTTTCACGCCAAACTGAACCCGACGCCGTTTTCGACCGCTCCCTCTCTCATCAGTTTCAATCGTGCGGCGGCGGAACTGATCGACCTGGATCCGGCGGAAGCGGCGCGTCCGGAATTCGCGGGGGTGTTCGGCGGGAGTCTGCTCGTGCCGGGGATGGAGCCTCTGGCGATGCTCTATGCAGGCCATCAATTCGGCACCTATGTTCCGCAGCTCGGCGACGGCCGCGCCATCTTGTTGGGCGAAGTGCGGAACAGCCGGGGCGAAAAATGGGATCTCCAGCTCAAAGGCGCGGGGATGACCCC
>OMJA01000116.1 GCA_900299245.1 Nitrospiraceae bacterium
GCATTCAGACGAGTAGCGTTCCGATCTATTTCTAGGAAACGCCCACGTCGAATGCACCAATAAAAATGTGTGAGAACACAGCCACTACCTCTATGCCTGGTTCAGACCGCTCGGAGCCGGTCCTGCATGCTTCGACGATTATGGAAGGCCTGTCGCGATAGGCAAGCGAAGCCGTTACTTCCGCTCGGCGCGCCCCTTCCACGCGGGCTGCCTAGTTGTCGGCGTGAACTACCGGCCCTTCCGTCTTCACCGTCGCGTCTCCGTTCGAGCAGTCGGCACTGTGGCCCGTGAATGCCGGCGCCATGCCAGCGCTTGCCAGAGCCGCGGGAACGTCGATGCCGTCGGGCGCGGTAAACACCGATGGTCAGTCGATAGCGGCCTCGTGTTCTGGGCTTCCGGAGACTTCGCTGCCTGCCGTGAGGTCGACCAGAGCGCGGCGCGCTTCTGAACCGGGAGGCCATCGATCTGCGCAGTCCTGTTTGCTCTCGGGCGCGTCGATGACCCAAAGCGGGCAAGCCGTTCCTGCCAATTTGACGGTGTCGCCATCAACGACCGAGACTGTACTCCAGAGCGACGGGCACCGGAGGCAAGGAAAGCTCGACGAAAAAGGCGCGTCAGCGCTTTCATGATGGGCAATCTTGCCCATCGGCTCGGCTTGAACATGGGATGGGCGAGAGTGCAGGATCGATGGACCTTCTATTGGTCACCCGTTAGCTCTCGGGGCTATGCTGTCCTGAACTTGAGGGTCGCCATGCTTCGAAGACTGGTGCTGGTTCCTGGGCTTCTTGTTCTTTGTTCCACTAGTGCCTGGGCGGAAAAGAGTGACGCCGAGTATTGCGCCGAGCTTACCGGGCTCGCCAACAAGTTTGTGAGCGGCGGCGGCGGTGATGGCAGGAGCTTCCCGGACCTGTTCACTCAAGAGGCGATCACCAACTGCCAGAAGGGCAACTACGCAAAAGGCATACCGGTGCTGGAGAAGCGGCTGCGCGATTCGCGCGTAACCCTGCCGTCGCGATAGCCCGGATGAAAGCGAAGAAGCCCCGGGCCCGTAGTTAAATTGGGGACAGGGCTTGTTCTTCTGGGAAGAGGATCAGCCCCTGCCCTTGGCGCGGCTCCGACGCGAGCAAGCCCGCGCTGAAGTCAGCCAGGAGGTACTCAAGGCAAGAGCCGAGCTGCGGGCAACGGCAAAATTCTTGTGTCGGATAAAATCTCACCGGCACGCAGATAGGGCATGGCTCCCCGATTTTGAGATCGCTGATCCTTCTACCCTGCAGAAGGCGCACCGCAGCCTCATGTCGGGGAGACGGAACCCTCCATTGGGATTGGGGGTAAGACAGGAAGGCCGAGGCTACGGCGCAGCCCAGACCCTAGCGCAACCCGCGCTATATGGCTCGGTGGATATGCAGCCTCACCTGTTTTGCTCTACGAGCAAAAAGGCTTGCGCCGAAACAAAACGGTTTGGGGCGGGGATGAAGGCACGGCGCAGCGACGTCAAACTCGCGCGTCCATCGCCCTCTCGTGCGGTCGCTATCGGCCTTGCTTCGGCTTCCACTCCCGCGCCAGCCGCTGCGCCTCAGCGATTTGCCTGGGCGTCAACTTGGCGGCGACCCTGTCCCGGTGCCTGACCGCATCGGCATCGCCTTTGATCGCGGCAAGATCAAACCACATGAACGACTGCACATAGTCCTGATCAACGCCTTGGCCAGTATAATATATGACGCCGACATTGAACTGGGCGGCGCCGTTACCTCTCTCGGCAGACTGGCGATCCCAGAATACTGCCTGCTGATGGTCCTGAGGAACGCCCAGCCCGATGTGGTACATGTGGCCGAGGTTGAACTGGGCGTCGGGATCGCCCTGCTCGGCAAGCGTCCGCCATAGCCGCAGGGCTGTCCGATAGTCGCCCTTTTGGAATGCGTCCGCGCCATCTTCCAACTGCGCCGCCGCAACAGGATTGGCGGCGACCACCAGGAACACCAGCAGCAACTTCAGCGGGCGCATATATTTTGCCCTGCCATCCGTGCGCTGTAACAAATGCCAGGCTGCAAAATACCCTGCGGCATATGGCTGGCGCTGCCCAGGTGAAAAAGCGCGCCGGATGTGCCCGAGGTGCTGTAGATCCCCGCCTCCAAAAACGAGATTTGAGCACCGGCCTTTTTTATACCCCGGAAAGCGCCGCCGCTCTTGTACAGCACCGCCGTCTCCAATTGCTGTTCTGCCATTTTGGCGTTCATACGGCGACGGTGCGGAGACGGATGACACCAATCGGGTACGCTGTCGCGGCGTCGAAAGCTTTCCCAGGGCGCTGATCGGTCGAGATCGTCCCGGGGTTGATTGGGCAAATCACAACTTATGCTGTCGGGGTTGATCTTGCCATGCGTTGTCCGGCTGGCTCGTGAAAGAGCAAGTCCAATGCGAAAGGTTGTGTGCCTGATAGAATGCACATTCTTCCCTAGACGGCCCCGCGAGCTTCAGGGAGCCGTCAGCGGGCTGAAACTGAAGTCAGTTTTGAATTATTGCCCACCCGGGCGCGTCTACCGCCAGCGCCTGAGAAACGTCATGATTGATGTGTCTTTGAGACTCAACCGCCCGTGCCGGTTCACTGGCTCTGATGGGAGTAGCGCGGCGAAGAATAGAGCTCAAAGAAGACTCAAGCAGACCTGAGCCGATCGCTGCGCTCTTGTTGGTCACATAATCGCCGCCAGACATGGGTCGGACGGAGACTTCGGCCTGGTGCGGTGCAGCCTGCACGCCGACCTGATCATCGGCACGCGCTGAGCCGGTGGTGAGCACGATACTGGCAACCCAGGTCAGAAAAAGCCCGACAGCGAAGGTTCTGGTAAATCGCAAGGCTTCGCTCAGATGTGACGCGTAGTCGAATGGCTGGTGGCGAACGATAGTCACTTCGGCTCTCCCTTGTTCCGGGAGCCTATGTGCCTGTCTCCGCCTGAACACGAAATCAGGTCTTTCTTGTCCGCAATGTTGCTCAGTGTGCATCCGAAAGGGCGCCTCTGCTTACGTACCCGGAACCGGCCCGCAAAGCGCC
>OMJA01000117.1 GCA_900299245.1 Nitrospiraceae bacterium
ATGCCCGACGATTACACCGAAGGATATCCGCTCCGGAAGGATTTCCCGCTCCGCGGCAAAGGGTGGCGGGACACGTTCGACTTTCTTGACGAAGTGCCCCGGTAGAAACGAGACACGCGATGGCCTTTGAAGATCAGAGAACGACCGTCTATAAAGTCGATCCGGAGCATCCGGAGAGCGAATCGCTCCCGACACTTCGCACCGAGGAACTGCTCCTCAACATGGGGCCGCAGCACCCGAGCACCCACGGTGTCCTCAAAGTGATTCTTGAACTGGAAGGCGAACGGCTGGTGAAATCGACGCCGGTGTTGGGCTTCCTCCACCGCGGTGTTGAAAAACTGGCCGAGGACGGCACCTATCATCAATTCATTCCCCATACGGACCGGCTCGACTATGTCTGCGCGATGTACAACAACTTCGCGTATTGCCGCGCCGTGGAAAAACTTCTGAATCTCCAGGTGCCGGACCGGGCCGAATACCTCCGCACCATCGTGGCGGAAGTGCAACGCATCATCGGTCATCAGTTCTGGCTCGGCACACAGGCGCTCGACATCGGCGCCATGACCGTGTTCTTCTATTGTTTCCGCGACCGGGAAATCCTGCTGGACTGGTTCGATGAGCTGTGCGGAGCGCGCTTAACGACAAGCTGGTACCGGATCGGCGGGGTCGAACGCGACTTCACTCCGTCCCTGCTCGATAAGCTCAAAAAATTTCTCGACTACTTTCCGCCGAAAATCGACGAGTACATCATCTTCCTGGAAACGAACCGGATCTGGGTCGCACGCACGAAAGGCGTCGCGGTCATCTCGGCGGAAGACGCCGTCAACTTCGGTCTCAGCGGGCCGACGTTGCGTGGATCAGGAGTCGATTACGATTTGCGGAAATACGAGCCGTATTCCGCCTATCCCAAGTGCGAGTTCAGTGTCCCGATAGGGAAAAACGGCGACACTTACGACCGGTATTGGATCCGGGTCATGGAGCTCTACGAGAGCGTGAAAATCATCCGGCAGTGCCTGGAGCAGATGCAGGACGGTCCGATCATGGCGGACGTTCCGAGCGTCACCCTGCCGCCGAAAGAACGGGTCTTCACAAATCTTGAATCGATGATTCAGCAGTTCAAGCTCTTCTCGCAGGGCTTCAACGCCCCTCCGGGTGAAATCTATTGCGGAACGGAAGCGCACAAAGGCGAACTGGGATTCCACATTGTCAGCACCGGCGGCGGGAAGCCCTATCGCCTGAAAATCCGCTCCCCCTCCTTCATTCATATGGGTGCGTTTGATTACATGTCACGCGGATATATGATCGCCGACGCGATTACGCTGTTCGGCACCTACGATATCGTCATGGGCGAATGCGACCGGTAGCCAGAGAGAGACAAGGATTCGAACCATGGGCTTGAAGCCAGCCACCAATCCGGATGTCGAAGCGACGTCGATCGAACTCAGCATCGACGGGAAAACCGTCGTCGCCAAGGACGGCGTCTCGCTGTATGACGTGATCTCCAGCACGGGCAAGATCATTCCCGCCATGTGCTACCACTATACCTTCGACCCCTTCGGCTCATGCGGCATGTGCTTGGTCATGCAGGAAGGCAAGAAGGCTCCGGTTCGTTCGTGCACGGCCAAAGCCACCGCAGGGATGGTCATCCGGACGGAAGGGGAGGATCTCTTCCTGGCGAGAAAGAAAGCCGTCGAGAAGCACCTCTCGGTCCATCCTCTGGATTGTCCGGTCTGTGACGCGGACGGTCACTGCGAGCTCCAGGATATGGCGTTTCAACACGGCGTGACCAATCTGGCCAGCGCAAAACAGAAATTCATTCCGGAAGACACCCGCAGCCTGGTCCTCGACTTCAACATGAACCGCTGCATTGCCTGCGCCGAATGCATCAATGTCTGCAAAGACGTGCTGATGATCGACGCCCTGCAATTCATGAAAAAAGGCGGATTCAACCAGGTCGTGGCCAAAGGCGACCTCCCCTTATCCTGCGAATTCTGCGGCGACTGCCTTGCCGTGTGCCCTGTCGGCGCGATCACGAATAAGTACTCCAAGTATCTGTACAAGCCCTGGCAGATGAAGAAGACCGCCACCACCTGTAACTACTGCGGTGACGGCTGTCAGCTGTATCTTGAAACGAAAGACTCCGAAGTCATCCGGGTCACCTCTCCCTTGTCCTGGAAAAACAAATGGGGGGATCGCGAAGAAACTGCCAAAGGCCATGGCGGCCTCTGTGTCCGGGGACGGTTCGGATTTGAATATCTGGACAGCAAGACAAGGCTCACGCAGCCGCTCGTGCGCGAAGGCAACCAGCTGGTGCCCAAACCCTGGCTCGACGCGATGCACCAGGTGGTCGACCGCTTCACCGAGGTAAAGCAGAAACACGGTGCGGACGCGATCGCCGGTTTGATTACCGCCCGCTGCACGAACGAAGAGCTCTATCTGTTTCAAAAACTTATGCGGACCGTATTCGGCAGCAATCACCTCGACAGCAGCGCCCGTTACGGCCATATGAATTTTGTCCACGCGTCGCGCCATGCCCTGGGATTCGGCCGGACCCCCAACGATTGGGAGGACCTGACCAAAGCCAAGGCCATCCTGGTGATCGGTTCCAACATCACCGAAACAAATCCCCTGACCGCCGTTCGTATCAAAGAAGCGATTCGGGTGTACAACGCGCAGGTGGTGGTCCTGGATTCGACTGTCACCAATATCGGAAAACTGGCGTCGCATCCGTTCCTCATCACGCCCGGCACGGAAGGATGGGTCATCGATGGTCTCGTCAAGGCCACCATCGATCAGGACCTCGTGGATGAAGCCGTCATCAGCAAACATCCGAAAGCCTACGAAGCATTGAAAACCGCGCTCTCCGGCCTTTCCCTTGAGCAAATCGCCACGTACACCGGAATTACCGTCGACAGTTACCGGGAAATCGCGGCCATCATGGCCGAAGCCCCTCGGTCGATTTTCTTGTGCGCGGAAGGTATCGTCCGACGTCCGGATGGGTATCAGAACGTGCTCAAGCTCATCGATCTGGCCTGGATTACCGGAAAACTCGGCCAGCCCGGCTGCGGCGTCAATACCGTGACCGAGGAACCGAACGAGCAGGGCGCCGTCGACATGGGCGTCGCGCCTGAATTTCTGCCGGGGCAGGTCCGCTACAACGATGCGGCCGCGCGCGATCGATTCAGCAAGGCATGGGACACGACGTTACCTGCCCCCACAAGCGGCGCCAACCTGATCGACATTCTGAAACGCTGCAAAAGCGGGCAGATCAAAGCACTCTATGTCATCGGGGAAAATCCGTTGGCCACGCTCCCGGCTTCTGTTGAAGTCCGCAGTGCGCTCGAGCGGCTCGAGTTGTTGGTTGTACAAGATCCCTTCTTAACCGACACCGGCCGTCAGGCACACTTCGTTCTGCCCGCCTGCACCTATGCGGAGAAAGAGGGGACGTTCACAAACCTCGAAGGTCGCGTCCTGCGGGTACGACAGGGAATGAACCCCGTCGGTGAGAGCCTACCGGACTGGCACATCATGACGGCGCTGGCCAATGCGCTCGGAGCTCAATGGGGATATGAATCGGCCAACGACATTCAGGCCGAAATCATGAAGCTTCTGCCGGGGTACTACAACCTCGGCCAACCGAGAAAAATGGCGCCGGCTCCTGATCAGTACCTGTCCAACGGCTACGCGACGGAAGTGAGAACCCGCTATCGCGCCGCGGCGCCGATGACCGATTCCAAACGGCCTTTCGCACTTGTCATGGGACAACTGCTCGTCCATTCAGGCAAGATGTCGACGGAGGCGCCCGGACTCATCAACATTGCGCCGAACACAGGGAAACTTCGGATGAACGCGGCCGATATGCAACGACTCGGACTCCAAGAAGGAACCAAAGTGCGCGTCACCTCGGAACGCGGCTCCCTCCAGCTGGGTGTGCAATCCGATGTGTTGCTGGCGCCAAACACCTGTTTCTTCCCGGAACATTTCAATGAACCGCCCGTCAAAGACTTGATGGCCGTGCAGGTGGACGTTATAACCGGCGTGCCGTCCTTTAAGCAGACATGGGTCAGCATTGAAAAGGCATAAGTAGAGGACCACGTTTCGTATCGATGGGCGGGAGCTGATTATGAGCGTAGCCACACTGACCAAAAAGATTCTGCATGCCGCCCTGTTCTATGAGATCTGGGATGCGATGAAGGTCACCTTTCGCCATATGTTCCATCGCCCGATCACGTTTCAATACCCGCGCGAACAGCGGACCATTCCGGACACCCATCGGGGCGCATTATCGCTACTGCGCTACGACGACGGCCGTGAACGCTGTGTGGGGTGCGACCTCTGTGAGGCGGCCTGTCCGTCCCGGTGCATCAAGGTGATCAGCGCGGAGGACCCGACCCGACCCCTGCAGCGTTATGCGACAGAATTTTATATCGACATCACAAAGTGTGTGTTCTGCGGCTACTGTGTGGAAGCCTGCCCCGTCAATGCGCTGGCCATGACCAAGATGTACGAATTCTCCACGCATGACAAGCGCACCCTCCTCTTCGACAAGAAGCGGCTCTACGACATCGGTGAGCGTCATCTGAGTGACGCGAAAAAATATCTGTACGCCCATAACCAGGAGAAAAATGTCGAGGAGAGTCGTGAGTACCGATACTATTTCCCTCAATCGGTGCTGAA
>OMJA01000118.1 GCA_900299245.1 Nitrospiraceae bacterium
GCACCTCGCGGAGCTGCCCGTTGAGCGAATCAATGGTCCGTTCAAGAGAAACTAACCGGTCCGTCATCAGAGTTCGTCCACCTGTCAGCATGATCCCCTCCTTGGTTACTTAAATGGCACAATGGCGGATGACGCCGATCAACAGTCCTTCGATATGAAACTGATCGTCGGGCGTCACCATAATGGGCTGCATCGCGGCATTGGCCGGATGCAGCTCGATGTGCGTCTCTTTTTTGAAATAGGTTTTGATGGTCGCTTCCTGATTGACCAGTGCGACGACCGTCTGTCCGTTACGGGCATGCTCCTGCTTGCGCACAATCACCAGATCGCCCGGCAGAATGCCGTCGTCTTTCATCGATTCCCCTTTCACGCGCAACGCAAAGGTGTCGCCCCCGCGCAACATGCTCGGCGGCACATCGACGAGATCGGACTGCGGCACCGGCTCAATCGGAGACCCGGCCGCCACGATTCCCGCCATAGGAATTTCCGCCCGACGTTGCAGCTGCTCTAAGGCCACGCGCACCATCCCCGGAATCCGTCTCATCCCGGCTTCGTACCGTGCGACCGATACGCGAGTCGTGCTCAACGCCTCAGCCAGTTGCTGTTGCGTCAATCCCAACCCTTCCCGAATCCGCTTCAGATCGTTCGATTTCATATTGTAACCAATGGTTACATACGCGAATCCCCTCTGTCAAGTAGGAAAATCGAGACATTTCCATCAGAAATTGAAACACCCTGTGCATAACTCCCGCGCCAATGGCAGCAATAGCCGCACGTTGCCGCATAATCTCGGGCTCTAATCCACGATTGGATGATTTTCCAGACAAGTCGGGAGAATGGCCCAACATCTTGTGGGTGCTTGCCCGCACGATTCAATGACTAAAAACTAGGCAAGCTGTCAGCTGCGTGGTGGATTCAAGCCACCCACACGGAGAGAGAAGCATTATGAACAGAGTTATCCACAGAAGTTGGGGAGATCGAGCAGCAGAACAAATTAAGGAGAACAGCGCGTATTACCGGCGTGGAATGAGGTGCACCGAACCGGCCTTAAAAGAGGCTCGAACCGCTGTACCGATCGTCAATCCAAGCTCCGTCAGCGCCGAGCGCGTAATGACTGCCACAAGAGGAAACCCGCAGTCGATCGTGACCCGCGCCAAGGCTCCAAGCGAAGCGACGGCACCGACAGTTCCCTGGAGATGATTCCGCGCGCTGGTCAGCCCGGCGCCTATCGGCTCAAGCGTCACATCTTCGGCCCTGATACAGACGAACACATCCGAGCTGATGTTCCCGGCGGCGACCGCAGTCAGCGACATATCCCCCACTCGCACCGTTGCCAGTCCTTCACGAACATCGACCAGCGTGCCCTGCACGACCGTTTCAACGCCGACCACACGGGCAACATCGGCATTGGCCGGCCGACTGAACACCTCTTGAGGCGTACCCACTTGAAGAATCGTTCCCTCATGCATGACGGCCATGACATCACCCAAGGTCAGCGCTTCGGCCCAATCGTGCGTGACAATAATTGAGGGAAGCGACAACTGCTTCAAGAGCCCTCTGAGTTCTCCGCGCAGTTGCGCGCGAGTCGGCGCATCCAGCGCGGACAGCGGTTCGTCCAGCAACAATAACTGCGGCCGGGGCGCCACGGCGCGGGCCAGCGCGACACGCTGCTGCTGCCCGCCGGACAATTCGCGCGGCCGGGCGTCCTCCAATCCCGTCAGATGGAACAGCTCCACCATTTCCTGGACACGCGCCGTTCGCCCGGCAGGCGTAAGATCTCCCAGCCCATAGGCGATGTTGCCGGCGACTGAATAGTTGGGGAATAGTGCATAGTCCTGCGCCATGTACCCGATATGCCGGTCCTGCGGCGGGACTGTGATGCGTGAGGCCGTGTCGAGCCAGGTCCTTGAGACGAACTGGATCGTTCCTTCCTCCGGCCATTCCAAGCCCGCCACCGACCGGAGAATCGTCGTCTTGCCTGATCCGGACGGCCCGAACAGGATGAGCACCGTCGAGGACTCAACCGGATACCGGAAACTGGCGCGAATCGACGTTCGCCCGGGAAAGGTCTTCGTCACATCGACGATTATTTCTGCGGCCATACCGCCCAGACCTTTCGATTCATCGCATAGACCAGCAGCAGGACAAGATACGAAATCACGAGGAGAAACGCCGCAGTCTTGGCCGCTCCGGCATAGTTGAGCGCCTGCACCTCGTCATAAATATCGATCGAGACCGTACGCGTCACTCCTTCGATATTGCCGCCGACCATCAACACCACTCCGAACTCTCCCAACGTATGGGCAAAACTCAAGACGGCGCCGGTAATGAGCCCCGCCATCGACAGCGGCAGAATGAGCTTGAAGAAGGTCTTCACCTTCGATAACCCCAAAGTCCAGGAAGCCTCGATCAATCTTCGGTCGACCTGTTCGAAGGCGGTGGCAAACGGCTGGACGGCAAAAGGCAGGCTGTAGAGGATCGACGCGAGCAGCAGTCCCTCAAATGTGAACGGCAACGGATGACCGACCAGATCCGTGTAGAAGCGGCCGACCGGACTATGGGGGCCAATGGCGACAAGGATGTAAAATCCGAGTACCGTCGGCGGCAGGACCAACGGCAATGCCACGATCGATTCGACAACGAACTTCCATCGCCAGGTGGAATAGGCCAGCCAATAGGCAATCGGCAATCCGATGATGAGCAAGGATGCTGCCGTGAGGCTCGCCAATTTGAAGGTGACCCAGATGGCGATCCAGTTCATCTGAGGGCAGGTCCTACTTGCATATGAACTGCATCCCCCATCGCCGGCCGGTCACCTCTCCCTCCTGCCCTTCCACGCTGGACATGCTGCCATACCCCTGCACTTCACCTTCCTTCAGAACGACGTACCCGGATGGGCACTTCTTCTCCATCATCTTCACTGCGCTTTTCCGATGAGGCGACCCCATCGGCCCGCCGCGTTCCTCCTTAAAGAGATAACTAACCACCCCGCTGGTCTCCGTCTCACGAACCATGGTCACGGCATCCAAGCACCCGGCATTCACGCACAGCAGCACCACACCAAGCACGACTCCGGCTGCATGACCGACTGTACTACTTGGGCAACATAAATCCATACCGCCTCATAATGTCCTGCCCCTGCGGGCCTTTCAAGAACTCCAGAAAGCGCCGTGCGGCCTCCTGATTCTTGGATTGTTTCAAAATCACGGCGCCCTGTTCCAATGCGGGATAGGACTCCGCCGGAATCTCCCAGTAAGAGCCCTTGCCATTCATGGCAGGCGCCATCGCCAGTGATAAGGCGATAATCCCGATGTCACAGGCGCCGGACTCAATAAACTGCGCCGCCTGCGAAATATTCTCCCCCAGAATCAGCTTCTCCTTCACCGATTCATAGACGCGGGATGATTCCATCGCGGCCACCGCAGCACGACCATACGGCGCATGCTTGGGATTCGCAATCGCAATCTTCTGGATCCCCGGCTCCCGCAACACATCGAGTCCTTTGGATACATCCAGACGCGATGCGGCACCTGCCCATAACACAATCCTCCCGACTGCATATCGATAGAGCGATCCCGACACGGTGAGTCCGGCTTCTTCCAGCTTCTTGGGATACCCGATATCGGCCGAAAAATACAGATCGAACGGTGCGCCGTTCTGAATCTGCGCGTAGAAGTTCCCCGACGATCCCAACGACAGCTTGACATGATTCCCTGTGGTCTTTTCATACTCCGCGATGAGTTCCTTGAACGCAAAATTCAGATCCGACGCCGCCGCGATGGTAACCTCTTCTGCACCGGCCTGGTTCACACCTGCAAACATGAGTGCGCAGATCAGCGCGATGAGTCGTAGCATGGCAGGCACTCCTTAAAAGAATATTTGATATTGGACGCGAATGGAGTTTTCGATCAACATACCCGCACGTGCGTCGAGCGGAACTGTTCCTGACGGGAACGTCGCTCCGACAGCCGGCAACGGCGCGCTGCGCCCGATCGCAAATCCGCCCTGTCCCATCGCGATGTTGCTGTAAGTCAGCATGATCTGGTGGTCGTAGGTTCCGCTCAGAAACCAGTTCAAGGACACATCAACTTCCTTGATCAAATCTCCACCCGACCTGGTATCCGGATCCCACCAGGCGTACCGGGCGGCCACTTCGACTTTTCGCGGAATCAGATAGTAGCCGGATTGCACGTACCAGCCGGTCGTATTGCCGAACTGGCCCGGGGCAAATGCGGTGCACGGCCCTCCGATCACCGCCGTCTGCATACAAGGCAATTCCTTGTTATGCCTAATCACGTTTCTGAACCAGTATTCGGCTTGCAGCGAGAACCCACGGTACTTGAACGCATAGTCCAGCGTCCAGGTGGAAAAATCGACCACCCCCTGCCCCAACATCCGTCCGTTCCCGAGCGCGGCAAGCTGACGACGGACGCTGAGATTGGCCAGATCGATCCCGACAAACGCATTATTGGTGCTGGTGTCGATCGAGGGGTTATAGGCATAGGCGCCGCCCACGACCATCTGCGGCGTTTCCGAATAGGCCATGTCGCCTTCACCGTAGCCGGCCCGCCCCATGAGATTGGCCTGGAGCCGGGCGACATACATGAGCTGATTCACATTGCTTCGAAGATTGGCATTGAGGCTCCGCTGGTTCGCCGGACACCCTGCGGGAGACGGAAAGGGATTCCCGCCGGTCTGACCGCCGGGACAGCCCACTGTCGGCTCCTCGCTGGAGAATTGCGCAAACCGGTTCACGAGCGGACCCGCACCGTTGAACACTCCCAGATAATAGGTCACCGGATACACTTCTTCGTCGTTCATGATCGTGATACCGACATCGCGCCGGTTGAGCCCGTTCGCCGTGAAGGCGTCCATCGCCAGCGCGCGGTTGACAAACTGCATGGAGGCGGTCGAATTGATTTGCGACCGGTTGAAGTAGACTTTGTACTGACCGACCTGCACATTCAGCCAGGGGATGTGCGTACTGGTGA
>OMJA01000119.1 GCA_900299245.1 Nitrospiraceae bacterium
CGTGTGCTCTCCCGACCTCACCACCCACCCGTTTTTATACAGACCGGCGGCCCCCTGAACCCCGGCGCGCGGCTACTTGCCGACCAGGTGGTTCTCCCCGACACGCGGGGACCCCTCCCCCTTGTCTCCCGCCGTAATCACCTGCATCGCGCGCCGTTCCGTCTCCGCCTCCGGCGACATCCGGCCTTCGAGAGACAACTGTTGCGGCGCCGTCGTTTCCCAACCCCGCACCGCACTGTCGAGAATGAACAGCGTATGCTTCGCGGCCAGGCGCCGCGTGAAATCCTTGAGCTGATCGAAAGTAATGGACTTGGCGACATTATTGATCTGGGCGTCCACCGGAACCAGGTAACCCAGATCCTTCCCGTCGGCATCCTGCGTCACCCCGGTATGCCCCGCATAAAACAGCACCAGTCGATCCATCCGCCCGACCTTGCGCGGCAACATATCCGACAGGAGCTGCTGCAGATGGCGAAAGCTGGCATCCTTGTCATAGACCTCGACCACTTCGTCGAAGCCCATCTGACGAAATGCCTGAGCCACCGTTTTGGCGTCCGCCACCGTTCCAGGAATCGGCGGAGCCAGCAGATAATGCTCCACACCGATGATCACCGCCCAAGATTTGTAGTAGAGCCCCTCGGGTTTCCCCAACTGAGCGGACGCGGGCGGCGCTCCGCTCAACCAGGCGAGTAGACACAGCCCGAGGCCGAGACTGGTGGCGTTGAAGCGCCGAGAAAGAAAAAATGTGATCAATCGAAGAAATGTTCGCATGACCGGCTCCAAGTGAGCCTACCCTTGCGCCGTGACGGCTGTCAAGGAATCCGCCCGGCTCCCCTCGCACATCCCGCAGTTCACCCGAGACCCGGCCGATCCCCGTACAATTCTATGGTTGCAGGGGAAAGCCCCTTTCTCCATAATCACCCCGAACCCAGACGGCTATCGACCGAGGAGGAGTGTGGTCATGAGTGAGAAGATCGAGACCCTGCTGAAGGAAAGCCGGACCTACCAGCCGAGCGCCAAAACCAAAGCCGCAGCCCATATCCAGAATTACGAGGCCGAATATAAAAAGTCGATCGCCGATCCGGAGGCCTTCTGGAGCGGAGTCGCCCGGGAGCTCGACTGGTTTACCCCCTGGAGCAAAGTCCTGGAATGGAACTATCCGTTCGCCAAATGGTTTGTGAACGCCACCTGCAACATTTCCTATAACTGCCTCGATCGCCATGTCAAAAACGGACGGAAAAACAAAGTCGCCGTCATCTGGGTCGGTGAGAACGATACCGAGCGCGTCTTCACCTACGGGCAGCTCTATCGCCAGGTGAATCGCTGCGCCAACGCCCTCAAGAAGCTGGGCCTGAAGAAGGGCGACCGCGTCACGATTTATCTCCCGAAGATTCCCGAGCAGATCGTGACCATGCTGGCCTGCGCGCGCATCGGCGTGATCCACAGTGTCGTCTATTCCGGTTTCAGCGCCCCGGCGCTGGCCAGCCGTATCCACGACGCCGAATCCCATCTGGTCATCACAGCCGATGTCGGCTACGACCGCGGAAAAGTCATTCCCTTGAAACCGGTCGTGGACGAAGCTTTAAAAACCTGCCCGACGGTCGAGCGCGTGATCGTCGTGCGCCGGCAAAAGCCGGAAGTTGCGCTGGCCGCTCCCAAAGAAGTCGATTGGCACGAATGGCTCAAGGGAGAGTCGCCTGAATGCGAGGCCGTCAAGCTGGATGCCGAAGATCCCTTGTATATCCTGTACACTTCCGGCACCACCGGCAAACCGAAGGGCGTCGTGCACGTGCACGGCGGCTACATGGTCGGCACCTACATCACCTCGAAATATGTCTTCGACTTGAAAGACGACGACGTATATTTCTGCGTGGCCGATCCTGGCTGGGTCACTGGCCACAGCTATATCGTCTACGGCCCGCTCTTGAACGGCGCGACGATCCTCACCGCCGAGGGCAAGCCCGACTATCCCAATCCCGGCCGCTGGTGGGATCTGATCGAACGCTACGGCGTCTCGATTTTCTATACCACTCCGACGGCCATTCGCCTGCTCATGCGCTATGGAGAAGAGTGGCCCACGAAATACGATCTCTCGACCCTACGCATCCTCGGCAGCGTCGGCGAACCGATCAACCCCGAAGCCTGGGAATGGTTCCACCGCGTCACCGGCGGCGACAAACCGATCATGGACACCTGGTGGCAGACGGAAACCGGCTCCATTCTGATTACACCCTTGCCGACCGTTCCGTTGAAGCCCGGCTCCGCCACGCGGCCGTTCCTCGGCATAGAAGCCGATGTGGTCGATCGTGAAGGCAACAGCCTTCCCGCCAATGCCGGCGGATTCGCAGTCATCAAGAAACCCTGGCCGTCCATGATGCGCACCATCTACAAAGATCCGGAACGCTACAAGACCTATTGGAACACGATCCCGAACTGCTATACCGCCGGCGACGTGTGCCACAAGGATGCCGACGGTTACATGTGGTTCATGGGCCGCGCCGACGACGTGATCAAAGTCGCCGGCAACCGGCTGGGCACCGCGGAAGTCGAAAGCGCGCTGGTGAGCCATCACGCCGTGGCCGAAGCCGCCGTCATCGGCAAACCCCACAAGACCGTGGGCGAGTCCATCAAGGCCTTCATCATTCTGAAGCAGGGTGAGACCGACAGCCTCGCCTTGATTCAATCGATCAAGGATCAAGTGATGAAAGAGCTGGGGAAAATCGGCGTGCCGTCGGAAATCGACATCGTCCAGTCACTCCCCAAGACCCGGTCGGGAAAAATCATGCGCCGCGTCCTGAAAGCCAAAGAGCTCGGGCAGGATCCCGGCGACATCTCCACGATCGAGGAGTGAGCAGTTAGTGACGTCGTCTACGGCACGGCTTAGAACCGCGCATCGGATCAGTCCGGCCATCCGCCTACTGACAACCGGGCACCTTCGCACCGGCCTTGCCATCGTCATAGGACTATGGTCGTACCTCGGCATACCTTCACCGGAGGCTCAGGCCAAGCGGCTCATCGTCGCTCAGGCGGTGCCCCAGCAGGGCCAGCCCTCCCCGACAGCCGAACCCGCATTGCCGCTCATCCGTCAGGCCGGTGAACTGAAAGCCAGCGGAGATCTGCGCGGCGCGGTAGAAACCGCCAGGAAAGCGGTCGCGCTTCAGCCCAATCTCACAGAAGCCCGTTACCTTCTGGCCACAGCGCTGGAAGAAGCCGGCGATCAGGACGGGGCCATCGCCGAATACGAAAGTATTCTCAAACTTTCGCAAGGCCACCTCGACAACCACTTCCGCCTGGGCCTGCTCTATGGGCAACGCGGCGACTATAACGCCGCCATTCGCGCCTTTAGCACGGTACTGCGCAAGGATCAGGAGCATCTCGCCGCCCGATTCAACATCGGACTGGCCTTTCGCAAGACCGGCGACAACGAATGGGCCAAACGGCACTTCGAGCGAGTGTTGAAACAGGATCCCCGGCATGCCGGCGCCCATACGGGTCTGGGTAATATCGCGTATGACAAAGGCGATCTGCGGGAAGCGATCGACGAATACCGGCTGGCGCTGGACAACGATCCCGGCTATCTCCGCGCCCGCCGGAACCTGGCCGTGGCGCTGAACCAGTCCGGCGATGCGCCGCAGGCGCTGGAGGAGTATCGCGCCCTGTTCAAAGTGCAGACGAGCGACCCGCTCCTCTACCTCGAATATGCCGATACGCTTCGCACAACGGATCAGAAAGC
>OMJA01000120.1 GCA_900299245.1 Nitrospiraceae bacterium
ACAGGGCACGAGTCAATGCCGCCTGCCGGTCCGGATCAATATCGCGAAATATCCAGAGCTTAGAGGTCATCCTTGCCTCGGTACGGGCTAGAGTCGAAGAGAGTCAACGGTTCGGATACCGCGGATGGTAAATGCTCACCATCCCTTTGTCAAACCATGCAAAAACGGTCGACGAAGAGCGTGCCGGATGCCGACGACGGACGGGACGGAGAAGACACGGAAGCCGGAGGGGCGAGGAAAAATGAAGAAGGGGAACGCGAACCGCTGTTCGCTATTCCCCTCCCTTTTGCACGTAGTTTTTGACGAACTCTTCGGCGTTCTTTTCAAGGACCTCGTCGATCTCATCGACGAGCTTGTCGATATCTTCTTTGAGCTTCTTCCCGGTCTCGACGACCTTCGGGTTCGCCTTGACCTCGTCTTTGGACTGAGGCTCGCGTTTCGGCTCTTGTTTGCGCTCCTGTTTTTCCATCCGAGCACCTCCCGTGGTTCGGGGAAACTCCGGTGGATCAGCGCGGTGCGTGATCCCTTGCGATCACCTTACCCCAGGGTTCTTTGAGCCGTCAAGCCGAACGCACAAGCATGACACGCGGGACGCGCGCGTCCCGCCCGGCGCCTATTTCACAATGAGAGACACAATCAGCAACGCCACGATATTGATGACCTTGATCATCGGATTCACCGCCGGACCGGCCGTGTCCTTGTAGGGATCGCCGACCGTGTCGCCGGTCACCGCCGCCTTGTGCGTATCACTGCCCTTCAGCCCCTGCTCTTCGATGAACTTCTTCGCGTTGTCCCAGGCACCGCCGCCGCTCGTCATCGAAATAGCGACAAAGAGACCCGTCACGATGCTGCCGACCAGCATGCCGCCCAAGGCCTGCGGACCGAGCACCAGACCGACCACGACGGGCGACACCACCGGAATCAAGCCGGGCACCATCATCTTCTGAATCGCGGCCTGCGTGACGATATCGACACAGGTGCCGTACTCCGGCTTGCCGGTCCCTTCCATGATGCCTTTGATCGTCCGGAACTGCCGACGGACTTCCTCCACGATCAACCCGCCCGCCTCGCCCACCGCCTTCATGCAGAGCGCCCCGAAAAGAAACGGCAACATGCCGCCCAGGAACAAACCCACCAGCACTTTCGGATCGGACAAGTCGAATGCGGCAAGCGACGCGTTGTGCGCCGCCACTTCACGGGAATACTCCGCAAACAAGACCACTGCCGCGAGTCCCGCGGACCCGATCGCGTATCCTTTGGTCACCGCCTTCGTCGTGTTGCCCACCGCATCCAGCGGATCCGTGATATCCCGCACCTCTTTCCCGAGATGCGACATTTCGGCGATGCCTCCGGCATTGTCGGTGATGGGACCGAACGCATCGATCGCCACGACGATGCCCGCCATCGACAGCATCGACACCGCCGCCACCGCCACACCGTACAAACCGGCCAGTCCGTAGCTGAATAGGATGGCCGCGCCGATCACCACCACCGGCGCCGCCGTCGACTGCATACCCACCGCCAGGCCGGCGATGATGTTCGTCGCATGCCCGGTTTCACTCGCCTTGGCAATGTACTTCACCGGCGCATAGCTCTTGGACGTGTAATAATCGGTGATAAACACCAGCGCAAGCGTCACGGCCAACCCTATCAAAGCCGCCAGGTAGTAGCTGAGGCCGCTCACCCCGCCCACACCCGCCATGATCATATTGGTGATCGGGAAGAATGCGACCGCCGCAATGCCGCCGGCGACGAACAGCCCTTTATACAAGGCGGGCATGATCTCACCGCCCGGGCTCACCTTCACGAAGAGAATACCGATGATCGTCGCGAAAATCGTGACTCCGCCCAGCGCAAGCGGATAGAGGATCGGCGCGCTCGCGCCGTTGAACAGGGTAAAGGCCAACACCATCGCCGCCACCGTCGTCACCGCGTAGGTTTCGAACAGGTCGGCCGCCATCCCGGCGCAGTCGCCGACGTTGTCGCCGACGTTGTCCGCGATCACCGCCGGATTGCGGGGATCGTCTTCCGGAATGCCCGCTTCGACCTTTCCGACGAGATCCGCGCCCACGTCCGCCGCTTTGGTATAGATACCGCCGCCCACGCGGGCGAACACCGAAATCAAACTGCCGCCGAATCCCAAACTCAGCAGCGCATGAATCGCCTTTTCCTGACCGGCCATGGATTGGGCGATCGTGTAGAATCCGGTGATTGCGAGCAGGCCCAGCCCGATCAACAACAGCCCCGTCACGGCGCCGCCGCGAAACGCCACGGTGAGCGCCGCATTCATGCCTTTGTGCGCCGCCTGAGCCGTTCGCACGTTCGCCCGTACCGCGATGATCATGCCGACGTAGCCGGCCAGCGAGGAGGCCCCTGCTCCGACCAGAAATCCCACGGCCGTCAACAATCCGAATTTGTCCGACACTGCCCCGGCGCCCAACAACACCACGAACAGCACCGCCGCCACGATGCCGACCGTTTTGTACTGACGATTCATGTAGGCGCCGGCGCCCTCCTGAATCGCTTTCGCGATCTCCTGCATTTTGGGATTCCCGGCGTCGAGTTTGAAAACCCACATTGCCAGATAGAGGCCGTAGGCTATGCCGGTGACTGCTGCGAGCAAGGCGAAGGAAATGATGGCTGAGTCGCTCACGGGTTACCCTCCTGGTGGTTAAACGACCGTTGAATGTCGCTCAATTCCCCGTGGCTTCAACCCAACCGAAGGACAATTCCGAGAAGAAGTCCGCAGGGTGGTGCAGGTGCCGCTATGGTGCTAACTAGCCGAAAATTGCGGCCATTCTATAGCGGTGGTGGAAATGGATCAAGGTGAAAGATAGGAATAAATCGGAGGGCGGCATAATCCGGACGGCCACGAGGATCGTTTGCGGATCAAAAAGAGACTTGCTATAGTCCGCGCACAAGCAAACTACAGAGGGCTATATGGGGTTTGAGCCGAACTATATCGTGATCGACGGGCAGACGTTCAGCAAGGTGAAGCTGGCTTTAGACAACCATGTGTACAAAAACTGCCAGATCGACGATTGCGATCTGTACTACAGCGGCGGGCAATATGAACTGCTCGACACCCACGTGACGAATTCTCGCCTGGTCCTCAACCACCCGGCCAAGGGTATCTATAACGCCCTGCAGATCTTCAAGATGAAATCCCCGAGTTCCACGGTCATCTTCGAATAAGCCGTAACCGGCAACTGGTGAACAGCCCACGCGGTCAGAAGGACGCTGACGCGATTCCTTCTGCTTCACCAGGTTTCGCTTGTCCCCTTTCACGCATCACGCGTGACGGTTATTTATTGAGGGGAATATTCTCGGTACGCTTGACGATGTCGATTGCCTGGAAGACCGGATCCTGCGATCCCTTGGAGGCTTCGGCTTCAACTCGCTGAAGGAACGACGCGGGACCGCTGATCGGCGCGTAGTTCAGCGTGACCTCCACGTCGAACGTCTTGGTGTCTTTCGGCGTGGGGAAGGTAAAGGTTTCGACTTTGGTCTCCTCAGGCTTTAAGACCGTATCTTCGAGCACTTTCACCGCCTCAAAATCAAAGACGGTCTTCTGGCCTTTCGCATCAGCATAGGTCCGACCATAGACCCGCTTATCGGCGAAGACTGTTTTCAAATTCTTTCCCTTGATGTCGAGATCCAACACCACCGCCGCCCAGGCCGGATGGGTCGTCGGCAGGTTATGAGGCACGAGACTCTGCACTTTCACCGTAACAATCGTCTTGTCCCCGTCGATCTTGGTCTGGACATCCAGTTTGGCTGCTTCCTGCCGCAGCTTGCCGATGCGTCCGGGGAACGTATGGTTGGCGACCTTGCGCTTCTTCTCTCCGTTGGCCGATTCCCCGACCTGTTCCGGCATGTGGCAGCTCTGGCATTCTTTCCCGGACTTCACAGCCTGGCTCTGCTCATAGCTTCCCAGCAGATCGTTGGCCTTCCCGAGATTCGCCGCCGAGGGCACCGATTGATGACAGTTCAAACAGAGATCGGATTTTTGAAACAGGCCCAATTCCATC
>OMJA01000121.1 GCA_900299245.1 Nitrospiraceae bacterium
CGGCCCCGCCCCGCCGCCGCGACTTTCACCCCCCCCGCCGCCGCCCCCCCTTCGGAAACCCGCACCCGCGCCGTCACGATCAGTGCCCGCCGCAACGGAATCGTAAAGAGCACGCCGAGCAATCCCCCGACCGTGGCGATCAGCACCGTCGGCCAGTATTCGAAGGCGGACCAATAGCCCACCAGCAGCAGCGCGGGAATCGTAAAGATGACCCCGGCCGCCAGCGCCTCACCGGAGGAGGCGGCGGTTTGCACGATATTATTTTCGAGAATGTTCGACTGGCGGAACAGGCGCAGAATCGCCATCGACGCGACCGCGGCGGGGATCGACGCCGACACCGTCATCCCGGCGAAAAGGCCGAGGTAGGCGTTCGCGGCAGCCAGCACGGCTGCGAGGAACACCGAGAGCACGACCGCTTTGAAGGTGATTTCAGGCAGCGAGACGGAAGCAGGAACGACAGGCCGGTCCTCTTTCATAAGCCGGACCGAACCGGAAAGACCGCGACCATAGGATGCACCCGCCTGCCGGTGGAAGACTGCCTGCCGACCGATGACACAGCGGCCCCATCATACCCCAGCGCAGCAAAAACGCAACCGGGCATCCGGGAGCATTCGACGACCTCACGAGGCTTTTGCCCCTCGCCCCTACCGGAGCCGCCGATACACATCACGCCGATGTCGAACGTAGTGCACCGTAATCTGTTCGGCCTCGCGATCGACTTCGTAGACGACCCGATAGTCCCCCACGCGCAGACGATACAGCCGTTCGGCACCTTGCAGCTTCGTGGATTGCGGGGGAGTTGGATTGGCCGGCAAGCGGTCGATCCGGTCAAGAATGCGAGAGAGAACGGTAGACGGGATCGACTAAAGATCTTTCTCGACGGATGGCTTAAAGCCGAGGCTATACGAGGCCACGTTTCTGAAGCCGCTTTCTCATGTCGTCGGCGCTCACGGCTTTTTCAGGCCGCCGTTCAGCCACAACCGCGAGATCGTGCAGATCTTCCATCAGACGCGAATACCGCTTCAGCGACAGCACCACCCCGGTTCGCTTTCCCTGTCGGTCAGTCACATACCGCGGACGAGGTGTTGTTGCCTTTGCAGATCGTTTAGCCAGCATGCCCATCGTTATAACTCACTGGGGGAAAGGTTGTCGAGAAACCACCGTGCTCCTCGCCTGAACCATCGCGCGAGCATCAGAGACTCGCGAAACCCGCGCCTCATCGCGCGAGCTTCTTCTTGATCGCCGTCAGGTTCTCAGGGGTCGACCGCACCCGGACCGTCAGGCCGTCGGCATCATAGGCTTCGAACAGAATCCGCATCTTGGCGCGGATCTCCGCCATGACCCCTTGCGCCGTAAACGGAATCCGCAGGTCCTCATCAACCATGTCGCTCTCAAAGTACCCCATGATGCGCTCACGGAGCGCCTGCAGATCCTCCTTGCTTCTCGTAGACAGCAGGACGGCGTCGGGATATTCCGACTTCAGCGCCGCGAGTTCCTCCGGGCTGAGACGATCCCGCTTATTCAACACCAGCAGGCCGGGGCTCTCCGTGGCCCCGACTTCGGCCAACACCTTCCGCGTGACCTCGAGTTGGGATCGAAAGGAGGGATCGGAGGCATCGACGACAAACAGCAGCAGCGAGGCATTCGCCGCTTCGTCCAACGTCGATTTGAACGACGCCACCAGGTCATGCGGGAGCTTTTTGATGAATCCCACCGTATCGGACAGGAGCACCTTGGGACGCGTGTCGGGATACAGAGGCCGGATCGTGGTATCGAGCGTGGCGAACAGCTTGTCGGCCACCAGCACCTCGCTGCCCGTCATCGCGCGCATCAGGGAGGATTTTCCCGCATTGGTGTACCCGACCAGCGCGACCGTCAATTCGTGCTCCCGCCTCGCGCGGCGCGTCTGATGCTCGTCCCCGATCGCCGCCAGTTCCTCCCGGAGTTCCTTCATGCGATCGCGGATGCGGCGCTTATCGAGTTCGAGACTCGTCTCCCCGGCTCCCTTGCCGCCGACGCCCCCGCCTTGCCGCTCGCTGCCGCCGCCGGTTTCCCGCAAGCGCGGCGCCAGATAATTGAGCCGCGCGATCTCCACCTGCAGCCGGGCCGCCCGCGTCCGCGCGTGCCGGCTGAAAATCTCAATGATGACCCCAGTCCGATCCAGCACCGGCACGCCGGCGGCCCGTTCCAGGTTTTTCAATTGCGACGGCGACAGATCGCAGTCCACGATGACGATCTGCGCCTGTTCGCGAGGACCTGAGGCCACCTCGCTCGTGTCATCCGCTTCGTCGCCGTCCGATTCGTCGTCTGATTCCTCCGTGATGTCCTCGTCCGCCCCCTCGAACTTCGACGCCGCTTTGTGCTTCGGCCGTTCAAACGCCGATTCGATTTTTCCCGAGCCGCCGGTCCACTGCGCCAGTTCGGCAAGTTTCCCCTGCCCCAACACCGCCGCATATTTATCCGAACTCCGCTTTTGCGTCACACGGCCCACGACCGTGTACCCGAGCGTCTTCACCAGACGGCTGAGTTCCTGCAGCGAACTCTCCAGCTCCTCCGCAGTCATGCGGGGGGTGCGGATCGCGACCAGCACGGCATTCGGTTGTGAGGGCTTCGACATGACAGGCCTTTCCGTGATCACTTCGTGATGAGAGTCGTGCATCTTAACAGGAAACGCCGGCTTCAGGTCAGCTCCCATTGCACCCAGAGACGGGAGGTCTTGCCCCACACCCCACACGTATCCAGTCGACTTGACAAGACACGTAGCTCCAATGTAATTACAACGCAATCATCCATCAGATAGGGATTGGAGCGCGCATGAAAGCACGCGTGGTACGAATCGGGAATTCGCAGGGCATCAGGATTCCGAAATCCGTCATCGAGCAATGCCACCTGCACGGAGCCGTTGACCTGGAAATCCAACAGGGGCAACTGGTCATTCGCTCAGCAGCCAAACCGCGAGCCGGATGGAACGAGGCCTTCGCGCAGATGCATCGCCATGGAGACGACCGCCTCACGGATCAGGAATCGGTCGCCCCATCCACGTGGGACCGGAGTGAGTGGACATGGTAGTGTCCCGCTTCGACGTCTACCTCATCCGCCTCGATCCCACCCAAGGCCGTGAAATCCGCAAAACCCGCCCCTGCCTCATCATCTCCCCGGACGAAATGAACCAGCACATCGATACGGTGATCATCGCCCCCATGACAACAAAAGGTCGCCCCTATCCTACCCGTGTGCCGGTGCGGTTCAAAGGCAAGTCGGGTCAAATCGTGCTGGATCAGATCAGGACAGTGGATAAAAGCCGGCTCGTGAAGCGTGTGGGAAAAATCGACGAACTGACCCGCACGCAGGTCCTCATCCTTCTTGCCGAACTCTTCGCCCCATAACCGCTCCACAGCACGCACGCAGGAAATACGCAGCCCCTTCCACGGCAAGTCTCGCTGTCATCATTTCCCTTCGACCCGCATGGTGGGAACAGAGAAAGTAGACACAGCGCTGGTCAAGGCAAGAAGTGCTCAGCAGAAGATCGGCTCAGCATTCAGGACCCAGGACTTAGCACGTCCGCAGAGCCCTCAGCACTGACAAGCTCTGATCGTTACTTGTTCTTGGAAGACGTGGAGGAGGGACGATGTGGCCAGTCGGGGCGACGATGGAGTTCACGCAGTTCCCGATCTGCACCCATGAAAGGCGTGAGGCAAGTCGGCTGAGGCCGCGCCCGTTTGCGGCACTGTTTCCAACGAAACAGAAGTACGCTCACGCGAGCAACAAACCCGATCACCGCCCCAACAACGACTTCCATCGTGACACCGCCTGAGAGATAACTGACAGTGAGTGGAGACTACCGATGAAGTGGCCTAACCGCTCTCCTAGTCAGAACCAACCTACACTTTGCGCAAGACCCGGATTGCCTTGCCAATAAACAAGTTTACCTTCGTTGATAATAGAGGTAACCCAGGAACCGTGAAGGGGCCATATAGATATTCGGGCTGCACAGAAGTGACCGCGCCATGCGATAGCCGCGCGACAAAACTGTTCAAATCTCTCGCGTTTGCGTCATGCTTCTCATCCCTTGTTTTGTCCGTGACAAACTCATGAATCAATAAGACTGCTCTATCCAACTCTTTTTCCTTCGCCTTACAGAGTGCGCCCGCAGTAGCAGTGAGTAGCTGGTAGCGAATATCATTCAACGCCGGCTCCCCGTTTTGGCGTGGACCGAATAGGGCAACCGCCAGTTGCTGAATACGGGTTACACCATTCGACCGGGTGTTCTGGACGTAACGCTCCAGAGCCGAAGCCAATGCGTCTGGCAAAGTTTCCCCAAACGGCTCATCGGCCTTAGCCTCAACTGCGACCAGGAATTCGCCGAATGCGTCCTTCGCATACACGACAAGGTCACTATTCCGTGGCTCACCAGGGAAACTGTCAAAAGAAAGTTTGGCCTCAGGCTCCGCCACCCACTCGTGAACGCTTGCAAATGCAGCGTGAGAGTTCATGGTTTTCTGCACTTCGACCGGAAACTCTGAACCATTGAGGCCTAACCAAGCGCGAGCAACCTCTTTTGCACTCCGACCATCAACCCATTGATTCTGACTCTTGGGTCCGGCGCGAAGCTCCCAGTCCTCCAAGCTACATATTTCAATCCCGTTCTTTATGATGGGCATACTGAATACTCCTATCTCACCTGATACTATTGAGTCCCCTTGCTCTACTTACCCAAGGATCATCCCGATTTGAGCCGGAGTCAGCAGGGCGTCTGGTTTGTGCCGACCGAGCCATTCGATGGCCTCCTGGCCTGATAGCCCCAAGACATCCTTGGCCAGCAGCGCGGCAAACAAGGCTGTTCGCCCGAGTCCCGCTGAGCAATGAATCAGAACATTGCGACCGCCTGACGCACGCTCTCTCGCTTGCTTCAGCACGTCAGCCAGTTGGCCATTGGACGGAATACCGTAGTTGGGAGTGGGAAGAGAAAAGACCGTCAGGCCTTCCTCTCGATAGATCGCAAGCAAATCCCTCCCCGTCTTCTCCCTGCACTCCTCTATTTCGGCAAGGAGGACAATTGCGGAGATCTCGGCGGCTTTTAACTCTTGAAGGAGAGTTCCCCCTGGGTCATACAACCCGAATGGCATGGGGCCGCCATAGACCTGACCGGGGAGATTGAGAGGATAGATGGTCAGTGACAAGAGTGCGTGTCCCCTAATGAAACGACGAATCAGGTCGGAAGACTAACACACCAGCAACAATGCTTCGATACCGCATAGGAGGAATAGTGTCAGAACAATGCTTTTCTCAAGACACGACCTTTGAACTTTTGAACTGAAATAATCAGGCTAACGGGTGATCATCGGCCAGAGGGGGAAACTTCAGATGTGGGCGATGCGTGAGACAGCGGAACTGGCAGGACGGCTTCGGATTAAGTAACCTGTCACTTTTTCTACTCTCATTCTTTACTCCCAGTCATCAGGGACAACGTCACGTTTATGAAGTCTGTTTCGCTGCCCAGAGTGAACAAGAACAAGCTTTTTGTATGCATTGAGAAGCGGTCGCTCAGTAATTGAATTGCTATTATAGTGCGGTGAGTACTTGTAGATCATGGCTCGCTCCGCAAGCAACACATCTGCCTTCCAAGTCGCCCAATCATTCCTCGCCGTATGTCGCCGGGGCGAGTATATGCGTCCGACATAGATGCGAACCAGATCCTCATGAATAAGCCAGGACTCGTGCTGGCGAAACCGCGCCGAGAATGTTTGTTCGATTGCCGAACCTACATAGAGCAATGCCTTAGGATCACCAAGGATGTGCTTTCCATATATTTGGTAGAGGCCATAGTCTTCTCCGTCGTAGTCAGGATGCTCACCAAGATCGGTGAGCTTCTTAATTACTTCACGGAGCGTATATGGGCCATCCCACGAAATCGGCAACTGAAGCACCATCGCCAGATCCTTTCCTCACAGATTCGTCATTCCATACACCATATCGCCGATGAAGCGCCGGAAGGACTCGTTCTCCACGAACTGCTTGTAGACCTGCGTGTCGTCCTTCAAGAGGTGTTGCATCACCTTGGCCAAAGCCTGGTCGTGAGCCATACGTGCGGTGTGCGGCGTGTTTTCCTTCGCGTTCTGATAGGCCGCGTCGGCAGCGACCTTGGGAGCGATATCGTCTCGGATCCGCTTCGCAACTCGATCGGTGTCGGTAAACAGCGTGCCGAACTGCTCATTGAACGTCTTGAGAATGTTGCTCAGGCGGTCGAGCTCGGGCTCGGCCTTGTGGCCGTGAACATCCGTCGGGACCGGTTCAATCTCTGCATCACTATCCGCTAAGGCAATCTTCATCGTCGCCTTCTTCTCAACGCGGTAGCTGTCCATGTCGATGGCGTCGAGAATGCCTTTGGCGAGATCCTCTTCCTGTGGCGCGGGCAACTTGGGCACCAGCAGATTGAGTAGGATCGAGAGCTTCTCCCATTCCGGATTGCTGTAGGAAATCACCGACGACAGAAAGCTGTAGGTGCGGCAGAACACCTTGGCCTTGCCCTTAAAAGCCACCTGACCGTCCTCATCGAGCCGGTTTACATACACGGCCACGCAGGCATCGAGGATCGGATCGAGCTGGTCGCGGTCGGCATCGCCGAGGAATAACGCCACCACCTGATTCACTTGCTCCGGTGAATAGACCTGCGCAGCATCCAGCGCGGCCTTCAAGTCATGCAACTTATTCGGGTCCGTCTCTTCTGCCAGCAAGGTTGTGCGGTAGTAGTCCTGGAAGGCGAAGGTGATGGCCTCGCTGTTGTTCTGGAAGTCGAGGACAAAGCAGTCATGCTTTTGCGGATGCGCGCGGTTGAGTCTCGACAAGGTCTGCACCGCTTTGATCCCCGAGAGCGGCTTGTCCACATACATCGTGTGCAACAAGGGCTCATCGTAGCCCGTCTGAAACTTGTCGGCGCAGATTAGAAAGCGATACGGATCGGTCTGGATCTTCGCGGCAATCTCACTACTTGGAAACCCATTGAGAGACGACTCGCTGACCTTGGCGCCTCCGTAGTCGTGCTCACCTGAGAAAGCGACAATCGCCTGATACGGACTCTTGCGCTCTGCCAGATATGCTTTGAACGCGTGGAAGTACTGGATGGCCCGCTCGATACCGTTCGTCACCACCATCGCCCGCGCCTGGCCGCCAATTTTTCCGGCTGCCATCACTTGTTCATGGAAGTGATCGACCATGATCTCGGCCTTGAGACGGATCGCGTGATCGTGGCTCTCCACATACCGACGAAGTTTTTTCTGCGCTTTTTTGGTGTCGAACTCCGGATCGTCCTCCGTCTTTTTGACCAGCTTGTAGTAGCTGTCCACCGGCGTATAGGCCTTGAGCACATCGAGAATAAACCGCTCCTCGATCGCCTGCTTCATGGTGTAGCTGTGGAAGGGCCGATGCTTGATCTTCCCCTCGGCGTCAGGCGGCAGCGGCTCGCCGAACATCTCCAGCGTCTTGTTCTTGGGTGTGGCGGTGAAGGCAAAGTAGCTGGCGTTCGTCAGCATCTTGCGCGCCGCCATGCGCTTGGCGAGCGCCTCGTTCACGATGTCTTCCGGATCAGTTCCCTCGTCTTCATCACCCTTAGCATTACCGAGCGCCTGGCTCATGGCCGCGGAGGTCTTGCCGCCCTGGCTTGAGTGTGCCTCGTCAATGACGATGGCGAAGCGCTTGCCGCCCTCGGTGGCAATCTCATCAAGGATATGGGGGAACTTCTGCACCGTCGAAACGATGATCTTCTTCCCCTCTTGAATGAATTTACGCAGATCACCCGAATCCTTGGCGTGGCCGACTGTCGCGCCCACCTGCATGAACTGTTTGATGGTCGTCTGAATCTGGTGGTCTAAGATCCGGCGGTCGGTCACGACGATGACCGAGTCGAAGACTTCCCTGTCGTCGCGCTTCAGACCGATGAGCTGATGGGCGAGCCAGGCAATGGAGTTAGACTTGCCGCTGCCAGCCGAGTGTTGGATCAAGTAGCGTTTGCCCGCGCCATGAGCGCGAACATCAACCAGTGCCTGCCGCACCACACCAAGCTGGTGATAGCGCGGCCATACCTGTCGCCGCTTTTTCCTGCCGGTACGGGGATCTTTCTCTTCGACGATCTGCGCATAGTTTTCGAGGATGTTGGTCAGCCCTGCCGGGGTCAAGACCTCTTTCCAGAGATAGTCGGTCTTGAGCCCGTGTGGATTAGGCGGATTGCCTGCGCCGTCGTTGTAACCTTTATTGAACGGCAGAAACCACGAGCCCTTACCCCGAAGCTCCGTACACATCTGCACTTCGCTGTCGTCCACTGCGAAATGCACCACGCAGCGGCCAAACTCGAAGAGCCGCTCACGCGGATCGCGGTCACGCTTGTACTGCTCGACGGCATCGGCGACAGTCTGCTTAGTGAGGCTATTCTTCAGCTCGAACGTCGCGATCGGTAGCCCGTTGATGAAGAGGCCCAGATCGAGCGCGCGACGCATCTCGTCCATACTGTAGGCGAGCTGGCGCGTGATCGAGAAGCGGTTCTGCGCGTGCAGCTTCTCGGCCCTCGCATTGCCCGGCGACGGCGTGCCGTAGAACAAATCGAAATGCACCGGCCCGTGCTCGACGCCTTTGCGCAGCACGTCGATCACACCGCGCTTGCCGATCTCGGATGAGAGGCGCGCAAGGAACTTGAGACGGTTGATGTCCTTGGGATCAGCGGCATCGGCCATCGCCAGCTTCTTGAAGGCCTCGGGCTGGGTGGCACGCAGAAAGGCAAAGAGCTGCGGCACATCGAGCGCATGGGCTCGGTCGTAATCCTGCGCGCTGCCCGCGAGATAGCCAGTCCCGCCATAAGGAGCGTGACGTTCAGCAGCCGTGTTCGGCGCCACGGCAAGACCGGCTTCTCCGGTCATGTGCCGCATGATCAGCGTTTCGAGGCCCTTCTCGCTGGTGTCGGTGGTCACATGGAACCTCTAATCAAGTACCCATCAAGTACCAAGGATTCTCTTACCTGTTGATTTTAAAGGAGCTGATATTGGATTCCGCTTACCAACCCCCGTTCTAATCAAGCAACCGTCAAGCAACGCGATTCCGGTCCGGTCCTGCCCAAATCGGCACATAGCGCATGAGTTTAGGAGCCGCATCCGCATCATAGGGGACGATAACTCCCGCATCGACCGCCTCTCGGATGAGCCGTGAAGCCACCGCGAGATTCTGCGGTTCGATCCCAAACCGCTCACGCACCGACGTGTTGGTCAAATACTCCCGATTGACAAAACGAAGACACGCATGAAGATATACAGCACGCACCCGATCCGCCTTATCCATTTGCGACAATGGGCGCGGCGCAAACAGCACGACACGCGTATGGTCCCCAGTAACTTCAGCCAGTGGAGCGGGCAGTTGATACAGCTCCGTTTGAAAGACCACCTTATCCCAGCCGCTGCCACGCTCCTCACAAATACCGATACGTCGCATCAGCGAAGCCAGCACCTCATTGCGTGACTTAGGTGGGGTATCAACAAAGCGCTGTGTATCAACCAGCGGCGCACCGGGATTCGTGATTTCAATACGATCCTCAAAAATCTCCACCATCGGACCTACGCCGGTGACAAAGAAGTCCTGATGGATGAGCGCATTCGCCACCAACTCACGGACCGCAAGCTCCGGAAACCTCGGTACCGTCTTGCGCAAGGCTTGTTCGATCACCTCATTTGAGGGAAGGACACCGTTGATAAACCCGATCAGCCCTTCAAAATCAGAGGCGTAACCTTTGACCCCAACGTGCTCTTTCAGTGTCTCAACGCGACTTGTGCCGCGGTACTGGATCACCCGAATTGCCTTACGCCGGAGCGAATGAAAATCTTCCAGCCCCTTGGCAAAGAGGATGGCTCCGAGGTTGGTGATATTCCAACCACCGGCATCGCACGGACAAACCAGGCTATCGTCGGCTAAGGCCTTGAGGATGCCATCTCGATTTTCC
>OMJA01000122.1 GCA_900299245.1 Nitrospiraceae bacterium
AGGCGGCATCACAGACACGATCGGAGATCTCAACGACGGCCTCAGTCAAACGGGCGCCGTCATCGGTGAAGTCGGAGCTCTCTCCAATCGGCTCACCGCAAGCGGAGATCGCCTGCAGGATACCAAAACATTCTATTCCAGAACCCTGTCTGAAACCGAAGACGTCGACCTGGCAAAAGCCATTTCTGATCTGACGATCCAGCAATATGCCATCGAAGCAGCCAGCCGCACGCTGAATCAGGTGTTCAGTAATTCACTGCTGAACTATTTGAAATAAGAAGGGGAGAAGGCTCAAGGTTTCAGCAGAAAGACCGATAGGCTCGTGGAGGGCATCGGTTCTTCGGCCACGGAAGGCGTTCATGCTGGTCCTAACAAGAAGACGCGGTGAAGGCGTCACTATCGGCCCGGATATCCGGGTCATCGTCCTGGGAGTCAAGGGTGGACAGGTGCGCCTGGGCATCGAAGCTCCCCATACGATCGAGGTGCACCGAGATGAAGTCTTTGCCAGGATCCAGGATGAAAATCAGCTGGCGTCCAAAACACAGGTTATTCCACTCGACGCCTTTCGGCAGCTTGTACCGCCGAAACGCCGGATCGCTCCGTAAGGACAGATAATGCAATGTCGCTCGACCCGCTTCGGCGTCTGTGAAGTGCCTAACGAATCGGTCCTGACGTTTCCCAGCGGGATTCTCGGGTTTCCCGACTGCCACCGCTACGTCATTCTCGATCACGACACGGATGCCCCCTTCAAATGGCTGCAGTCCCTCGACGAACCGGGATTGGCCTTCGTAATCCTCGATCCCGCCAGCTTTCATCCGGGATATACCGTACAGGTGCCCAATGAGGCGCTTCTCGAGGTGAAAGGCGGGGACAACGATGAATTGGTGGTATCCGTACTGTTGACCATTCCCTCAAGCGACCCGACAGGCATCACCGCCAATCTGCGTGGGCCGCTTCTCATGAATCCCCGGACAAAACTCTGCAAACAACTGATCTTGTCCTACAGCTATCCGACTCGCTTCCCGCTCTTCGCCAATATGCCGCCGAGCGGGACGCCATCCAAAGAACAGCCATCATCGACAGTCTGTTCTGCCTGATTCAGATATCCGCCCATTTGTCCTATGCCTCACGCGGCCGTGCTCGTGATGAGACCGGTGTCTCCGCGGTAGGCTTGAAGCGTCTGGATCAGGCGGATCATTTCCATCTCAAGATGAGCATAGACCGGCGGAGCATCGTGCAATGCTCCCAGACGGCCGACCGCTTCCAATTGTCCCGCTGCCAGAGCAACCTCCGGCGCGCACAGATTGGCCGCCGTCCCCTTGAGCGTATGCGCGACACGCTCAACCGTCACCGCATCACCCTCCGATAACGCCTGCCGAATGCTCGTCATAATATCGGCCTGCCGTTCTAGAAACAGATCGATGAGCTGCGTCAGGAGATCCTGATCGCCTCCGATGTTCCGAAGCATCTGAGCCGGGTCAAACAGCGCTGGCATAACCGCAGGCAGCGGCTCAGAACCCGCCGATGGAACAACTTCAATTTCCTGCCGGGAAGACGCCACCCACCGAGACAACGTTGTGCGGATATCCTCTAACTTGATGGGCTTGGCTAAATAGGCGTCCATGCCGGCCGCCAGACAGCGCTCACGATCACCCTGCATGGCGTTCGCCGTGACGGCGATGATGGGCAGATGCCCTATAACGACATACCGCTTTCCTTCGGCCTCATTTCTGCGGATCGCGGCTGTCGCTTCGAATCCATCCATCACCGGCATCTGGCAATCCATGAGAACGGCGTCATAGACACCGACCTCCAGCGCGGCCAAGGCTTCCTGTCCGTTCTCGACAAGGTCGGGACGATAGCCGAGCTTTTCAAGCATGCGCACGGCAAGCTTCTGGTTCACACTGTTGTCTTCCACAACCAGAATCCGTCGGCGCTCGGCATGTTCCGCCAACGTGTGGCGGGTGACCAGACGCGGCTGTGCCGGGTCGCCTGCGGCCCCGCGCTCCTCTGCGGGCAGTTCCATCCCCAGTACGGTGCGCAAACAGTCCCGCAGTTCATCATGCCGGACAGGCTTCGTGAGATAGCCTTTGGCGCCTACATTCCGTGCCCGTTCCGCATGTCCGCGCTGCAACAACGATGTCATCACAATAACCCGCAAGGTTGCGGCACACGGGAGCTTTTGTAGTTCGCCGGCCAACTGCAGCCCGTCTTTGCCAGGCATGACGACGTCAAGAATCGCGCAATCGAACGGCGCGCCGATTCTGAAAGCCTCCTCGATTTGCGCAATCGCGCCGGCCGCATCTTCCGCCTGCCTGTCCTGCATGCCCCAACCGGAGACCAGATGATGGAGAATGAGGCGGTTCGACTCATTGTCGTCCACGATAAGAACACGGCGCCCCTGGAGTTCCGCCATCGGAAGAATCGCCGTCACCGACGAGGCCTGTTTAACGAACCGTGCCGTAAACCAAAACGTACTCCCGCGTTGAGGCGCACTTTTCACCCCGATCTGTCCGCCCATCAGTTCGACCAGCTGTTTCGAAATAGACAACCCCAGTCCTGTGCCCCCATATTTCCTGGTCATCGTCGAATCGGCCTGAACGAACGGTTTGAACAGTTTCTCCTGCGTCGCGGACGCGATTCCGATGCCGCTGTCGGTGATGTCAAACCGGAGCAATGCGCCGCCCTCCCGGTCCTCTTCCAGGTAGACCTGCAACGTGACGTCCCCGCGATCGGTAAACTTGATGGCATTGCCCACCAGATTCGTCAGGACCTGCCGGAGTCGGCCGGGATCTCCGCGCAACCCGGTTGGCACGGCCGCATGAATGAGACCGGTCAATTCCAAGCCTTTGGACTCGGCCCTTTCGGCGAATTGCTTGAGCACGTCGTCCACTGTGGCGCGAAGATTGAAGTCGATGGTTTCCAACTCAAGCTTGCCGGCTTCGATTTTGCTGCACTCCAGAACATCGTTGATGAGCTGCAACAAGGCTTCACCGCATTGCCGGATGGTATCAGCATAGGACCGCTGCTCGGGAGCCAATGCGGTATCCAGCAGCAGACTCGTCATGCCGATCACTCCGTTCATCGGCGTGCGCAACTCATGACTGATTGTGGCCAGGAATGCCGCCTTCGTTTGCGTCGCGGCCTGCGCTTCCTGAAGCGCCCGGTCCAGTCGCTGGTTCTTCGCCCTGAGTTCTTCCGCCGACGCGTGCAGCGCTTCTTTCGCGCGATGAATTTCCGTGAGATCCACGGCATATCCTCGGACATGCCGTTCCGCTCCCACGGGACAGAGCACCCAGGCAAATCTCGCGTCAGGCAGGCCGAGAGCGATCTCCTGGATCGGTATGCCCGAAGTCAGGCAGCGTTGCACCAAACCGGCCAACCCCTCGGGAGTCACTCTGGGATATCCGTCACCGCGATAGCCGTAGCGCGTCAGCAGTTCCGTCATCACAGGATTGGCATAGACGAGACTGGCGTTGGCATCGAGCTCGAGAATCGGGTAGGGACTTTCATCCGCGATCGACGCAAGTCGATTGCGGTCGTGCATGAGTTCTTGTTCCCGCGTCACATCTTTGAGACTGACCACAAAACCGGGCTGCCCGTCAAATGAGGCTGGCAGGCACGTCCATTCGACCGGAGTCGAACTCACCGGCCGCTGACACATCAACACCTGGGACCCCTGCCAGGGGTGCTTTTCCTGATGAACCTGTTGAAGGCGCTGCCGTGTGGACTCGGGAGGCATTCCGGTCAGCTTCTGCCACAACTCAGGAAACGGCCTGCCGACTTGCCCCGAGGCGGAGCCACCGCATAATCGTCCGGCTTCGGCGTTCATCGCGTGGATGCCGTGAGCGACATTCACGAGGATGACGCCCATCGGCAGCCCGTCCAGAAGTCCTTCGTATGAATACGATGAACACTGTTTGATTTGGCGGGATATCGCCGGGCGCCGATTGGCAGAAGGACGCTTCATCAGGCCGCCTGATCGGTAAGATCGCCGAGATACATGGCAATATTCACACGCTCCTGGACTGGATCCAATACGCGCAACACCGTGCGAGCGCTTCGGCCCTGCGAGGGTGTCGCTAAGTCCACCCGTTCAGGATTGACATAGGATTCTCCGTGAGGCCCCCCGGTGATCTTTACTTGTGGTTTCAACCGTTGTTCGGGATTCACACCCACCACCACGGCCTGCTCTCCGGTATTCAGACGAACGAGACTTCCGACCGGATACACGCCGATGCTGCGAATAACGGCCTCAACCAGCGCTTTAGGATATTGGCCCCGTTCCCCGACCAGGAATAGCTGACGGACGGCATCGTGCGGAATCATCGCCGGTCGCCCCCCGCGTCGGCTGACCAACTTGTCGTAGAAATCCACGATGCCGACTATCTGAGCCAGCGGATCGATATCGTGCGATTTCAATCGACGAGGAAATCCGCTCCCGTCGCACCGTTCGTGATGCTCCATCACAATCCGACACACTTCGTCATGAAATCCTGATTGCTCTCCCAGCACGGCCAGCCCTAATTGAGCGTGTTGTTCCAGCAGGCGCCGTTCCGCCTCATTGCATTCCTCACGCTTGCGGACCAGATTCCGAGGAAGACGGACATACCCAATGTCATGCAGCAATGCCCCGGTCCCCAGATGCTCATAGAGCGCCGGGTCTACACCACTTTCAACAGCAACGACCAAAGACAGGATCGCGGTATCCAGCGCATGGGCCCCCAGCGAACGATCGAACTGTTTCACTTTAAGAAAGGTGCTATGGAGAATGAGTTCGTTCCGGACACTCAGCACCTGATGTAACACGCCTGTGACCACCACCTTGGTCGTGGCCGGCGTCGGCGGCACACCGCGTTCCAGATCCGCAAATATTCGTTCCATCGCCTCCTGCGCCTCCGTATACACGGAAGCGGCGACGGACGGATCGCTCTCGCCGGCCGGGGAGGGTGCCGTTGCGTCGAGCGACATGCTGTCGGCAGCCGATGCAGGCTCCCGGCTCTCGACAGGTGGTGCCGGAGGAGCAGTGGAAAGAACCGGAGCCTCCTGCACATCAAGCCCCTTCGCCGTATCAATAGTGACCGATTGCACACCGTGCTGCTTCATGACTGCGATGGTTTCAAGGTCTTGAATCAGGCGTTTATGAAAGAGAAAGGGAGTCCGGTACCAGGGAAGATCCATCTCCACGATGAACATCCCCGGCCGCAGCTGTTCGATGGAGATACGCTTCGTTCCGCTCATGAAATGATGGCTCCTCCGCCACGCGTGGTGAACAGACCAACCCCCTTTGTAGAGGATCCCGCATGTTATATCGGCAACTTATAAGTCGATCTTAACGAGGAGAGCCGAATGTTCAGGCCCATAGGTTTGTGATCGCTTGGGGAACGGTTCCTCTCGGCTTTTCTCAAGAATTTCCTCTCGTTTCCGATACAGGGACACGTGCCGCTCTGCACCTTATGCCCGATCACGGTTGTCACCGATGGCCACACGTATCCACATCACTCAACTGCGCCCCGGTATGCGTATCGAGAAACTGGACCGTTCCTGGTTTGCAACACCGTTTTTCCGCCATCGCATGGCCATCACCTCCATGGATCAAGTGGAACAGCTCCGAGCCTGCGGAGTAGAAACACTTGATGTATCAGGAGAAATCGAGATCGATTCACCGCCGGATTCACCGCCGATCGACAAACCGAGTTCACCTCCCACGGATCAAGCTGCGACAGTTGCTGAAGACGGGGCTCCCGAGCTTCCCTCAAAGTCCTTCGAAGAAGAACTCCCGGCAGCCAAACTCGTGTATACCGCCGCCAAGAACGTCATCGAACAGGCCATGCTTGATGTCCGAATGGGCCGCGACATCAATATGGACGCAGTCAATCAGGTTGTGTCCGAGATGGCGGACAGCGTCCTGCGCAACCCCGATGCATTAACCAGCCTGTCACGGTTGAAACACTTCGACGAATATACGTTCTTCCATTCCGTCAATACCTCTCTCCTGGCGCTGTCGCTCGGACGTAATCTGGAAATCGAAGAATCGCTGCTGCATCAGCTCGGTGTCGGCACTCTGCTTCACGACATCGGCAAAACGAAGGTCCCGCTGGAGATTCTGAATAAGCCGGGCAAATACGAAGCGCATGAATTCGAAATCATGAAGCAGCATGTGATGCGGGGAGCCGAAGTCCTCTCCGGCACCACCGGGTTGACCGACAATTTCCTGAGACCGGCGCTGGAACATCACGAACGGGTCGACGGAACCGGCTATCCCTATCAACGCCGTAAGAGCGAGCTCAGTCAATTCGGGATGATGGCGGCCGTCGTGGATATCTACGACGCCATCACCAGCGACCGTTGCTATCACAAAGCCAAACCGGCCCACGAAGCGCTGCAATTCCTCTACACCATTTCGCAGAAGGGACATCTGGAGCACACACTGGTCCAGCGGTTCATCCAAGTCGTCGGTGTGTATCCGGTCGGCTCTATTGTCCAGCTCAATACGGGCGAGATCGCCGTCGTCAGCCGTCTCAATCGTCAGGCTCCGCTTGAACCTGTCATCATCCTGGTCAAGGGACCGGGCAATACGCTGCTCTCCCGTCCGGAAACCATCGACCTCGCTCAACCGGAGCGGGCACCACGCCGATCCATCCTTGCCGTAACGGATCCGGCAAGCACCGGCATTCACGCCTCGACTTATCTCGATCAGGAGCCCGCATGAACGACATCACGACGACCCAACCCGTTCCCGCTTCTTTTTTGACCGTGGGGCTCTCGTTGAAACTCTCGCTGACGCTGAACGGACAGAAGGGAATGTACGGCTCAACGCTCCTCGGCTGGAAAGACTATGCCTGGCTGGTGTGTGAATGGCCGCTGCAAATCGGGCATGGGACGGAGATCCCGGTCGGCACAGCCTGTACCGTGAGTTACCTGCACGACGGGAAACTCGTCGGCTACAGAACAGAAGTCCGGGACATGCTGACCTCGCCGGTGCCGCTCCTGTTCATTGCCTTTCCTCAATCGGTGGAAGAAATGCATCTACGCAAACACACCCGCGTCTCATCCTGCGAACCGGTTGTGCTCGAACGTCTGGATGGAGAGTCGGGGAACGGGAACTCGGCTTCTTCCAAGATCGTCGGCGGACTGCTTCAGAATCTGAGCCTTGGCGGGTGCAGTGTCGTCGTGCCGCAGGCTCCGGCCTGGATCAGGCCCGGAACCAGGATGCGGATGGAATTCGAGCTGGCCGGGTTGGGCCATGTCACAAACTTGACGGGAATCGTCAAAACGGCCGACGCCCGGGAGGGCACGTCCTCGCTCGGTATCGAATTCCGTTTCCAGGAAATGGAATACATCGAATACCGGGGGTGGGGAGGCTCCGTCCGGCAAGCCATCGAGCAGTGGACCACCCAAAAGGCAACCGATTCGTTGCCGCTTCAGTGATGTCTGAGTCTCTCTCGACTCGCTTGACTCTTCTTTCCGTCGTTTCTTTCCCGGTCTCCCGGCAAATCCTGCCGAGTCTGCTGCGCATGTTCCCGCCGTTTGAGCCGCAACCCGCATATTTCCAGGCTGAACCATTGGCATATAACTTGTACTAACTCCTTCCGCCGGACTCAGTCCGGGTAATGATCAGCGAGGAGAGTACGCCATGAACGGCCGTCAATCAGTACAGCAGACGTTGAACCCGCGTTGGTGCCTGGCCTATGACACGATCGATCGGCAGGACATCAATCGACTGGTGGAATGGCTCCAGACCTACCCCCGACTGACAAAGGGAGCACTGACTGTCGAGTTCGAGTCCCGATGGTCTCAATGGGTGAACGCATCCCGCTCGGTATTTTGTAATTCCGGATCTTCGGCCAATCTGCTCATGTACTACGCGCTTCAGGCATCCGGCCGGTTGCGGAACAAGAAAGTGATTGTGCCCAGCGTCGGCTGGGTGACGTCGATCGCTCCGGCCATTCAGTTCGGCTTCGAGCCGATCATGTGTGAGGCGGACCCGGACACCTTCGGGCTTGACCTGAATCACCTCGAAGACCTCTTGAAACGGCACCAACCGCAAACCGTGATGCTGGTTCAGGTCCTGGGTGTCCCGCATAAGATGCGGGAACTGATGGCGCTGAAAGCGCGATATGAATTCTTTCTGCTGGAAGACGCCTGCGCCGCCATCGGCGCCAGTTATGAAGGGAAGAAAGTCGGTTCCTTCGGCGATATGGCCAGCTTTTCCTTCTATTTCGGCCATCAAATGTCGACCATCGAGGGCGGCATGGTCTCCACCGATGACAAAGGCCTGGCCAATCTGCTTCTGATGCTCAGGAGTCATGGCTGGAGCAAGGATCTGGACTCCGATAGCCATCATGCGCTGGTGACGCAGCACCACATCGACGACTTCCATTCTCCGTTCGTCTTTTACGAGCCTGGATTCAATCTCCGCTCGACCGATTTAAATGCCTTTATCGGAATCGGGCAACTGGAAAAGCTGGACTGGATGACGGAACAGCGTCGGGCAAACCACGAGCGCTATCTTGAGCGCCTCAGTGCAAATTTCTATGTGCAACGCCCCCCGCAGAACAGCCAGGTTGCCAGCATTTCTGTCGGGCTGTTGGCGGAATCCCGCCAGCAGCGCCAGCGGATTGTCCAGGCGCTCGCGGCGCGGGGAATTGAAACCCGCATTTTCTCAGCCGGCAATCTGGGGCTCCATCCGTTCTGGACAAGCCGGTACGGCACAACCAGTTTCCCGGTGGCCGACCGTATTCACCACTGCGGGTTCTTCCTGCCGAACCATGCCGCGCTCACACCGGAAGACGTCGCCACGATTTCGCAGGTTGTCCTGGAGGCGGCATGACAGGCCCGTTACTGGTGACCGGCGGAACCGGCTTGCTGGGATCGGCGGTTCGCAGGATCCGGCCTGACGCCATTTTCCTGTCGCGTGCCGACGGCGATCTCCGTGACCGCAGTGTTGCGCATCGCCTGCTTGCAGAAATCCGGCCCGCGCAGGTCCTGCATCTGGCCGGATTAGTGGGTGGGGTAAAGGCCAACGCCGCACAAAATTCCCGTTTCTTTGAAGAGAATGCATTGATCAACACGGCTGTATTATCCGCGGCCAGATCCCTTCGAATACAAAGACTTGTATCGCTTCTCTCAAGTTGTGCCTTTCCTCTCTTTTCGGATCGGGCAACGACCGAAGACGATCTCCAATCAGCCCTGCCATACGACGGCAATGCGGGATACGGCCATGCCAAACGTATGCTGGATATTCATACCCGCCTCGTCGCGAAAGAAGAAGGCTGGAAGTGGACGACGCTGACACCCGTCACGCTCTACGGCCCCCAGGATTCCTTTGATCCTGAAGGCGGCCATGTGGTGGGCTCACTCATACGTCGGTGTTGGGCGGCCAAAACTACGGGCGCCCCCTATGTCGTGTGGGGAAGCGGCCGCGCAGTCCGGCAATTCGCCTTTGTCGAGGATGTCGCCAACATCGCCGTGGACGCGGTTCAACGCAACCTCGATGCGACCACGACCATCATCGCCCCGGATGCCGGCACCACGATTCAAACTCTGGCCGAAACCATTGCAAGCGCCATGGGATATACAGGCCCGATCGTGTTCGACCGGAGTCAGCCGGAAGGCGTGCTGATCAAGCGGCTGCAGAGCATGACGTTCTCCACACGATTTCCGGATTGCCGGTTTACCAGCCTTGCAGCCGGCCTCGAAAAAACAGTGCGCTGGTTTCTGGATTACGCAACGGCAGAGGACGGGGTTTCGAGCGGCCCCCCTCCGCTGTGCCATCAGTCCTAAGGAGTCGCCTTGCCATGACCATAGGTAACACACATGTGCTTGTGACCGGTGGAGCGGGGTATATCGGATCGATGCTGTGCAAACAGCTGCTCGAACGGGGACACCGCGTCACCGTCCTCGACAGCTTTTTGTTCCGGCAGAACAGCCTGCTGGATTGCTGCGCCTACGAGACATTCCGGGTCGTGCGCGGGGATTGCCGGGACGAACGGGTCGTGACAGACCTGCTGCGCGACGCCGACATCATCATTCCGCTCGCGGCGCTGGTCGGAGCCCCGCTGTGCAACCGCGACCGGATCGGAGCCTACAGCATCAATTTCGAAGCGGTACACATGCTGACCAAGCTCGCCTCGCCACAGCAACAGATCATCTTCCCGGTCACCAACAGCGGATACGGGATCGGACAACCGGGCATACCCTGCACGGAAGACTCGCCGTTACGGCCTATCAGCTTGTACGGCGAAACGAAGGTCAAGGCGGAGCGGGTCGTGCTGGATCGCGGCAATGCGATTACCCTCCGGCTGGCGACGGTCTTCGGAGCGTCTCCGCGGATGAGGATGGACCTGCTGGTCAACGACTTCGTCTGGCGCGCCGTGCACGATCGGGCCGTTGTGGTGTTCGAAGGCCATTGCAAACGGAACTACATTCATATCCGCGATGTCGTGAAGGCGTTCCTCCACGCAATGGACCGCTTCGAGAGCATGAAGAATCGCGCCTATAACGTCGGCCTGGACGACGCCAACCTCTCGAAGCTGGAGCTGTGCCAGGAGATCCGGCGACACATTCCCCAGTTCGTCTTCTTCGAAGCCCCGATCGGAGAGGACCCCGACAAACGGGATTACATCGTGTCGAACGAACGGATTCTCTCGACCGGTTTCCGTCCGGACTGGTCGCTCGAGCGCGGCATCCGCGAATTGGCCAAGTGTTACACCATCGTGACCGGAACAGGATACGGCAATGTCTAACGCCGGCATCGTACGCACAGAAGGAGGGGCTCGATGATCATCAGCCGCACACCATTTCGCATCTCCTTCTTCGGAGGCGGGACCGATTACCCGGTCTGGTTCAAAGAGCACGGCGGTGCCGTGCTCGCCACCACGATCGACAAGTATTGCTACATCTCCTGCCGGCACCTGCCGCCGTTCTTTGAACATAAAACGCGGATCGCTTATTCGCGAATCGAACACGCCAAGAATAATGCCGAGATCGAGCATCCGGCCGTCAGAGGCGTCCTGCAATATCTGAATATGACGGAAGGCCTCGAGATTCATCATGACGGCGACCTTCCGGCCCGCACCGGATTAGGCTCCAGCTCCTCGTTCACGGTCGGCCTGCTGCATGCTCTCTACGCAATGCAACACCGGATGCCGACCAAATCGGAACTGGCACATGCGGCGATTCACATTGAACAGAATATCGTGCAGGAATCCGTCGGCTGCCAAGACCAGGTCCTGGCTGCCCATGGCGGTCTGTGCCGCCTGAATTTCTCTCCCACCGGGGAAATCGGCTACACCCCGCTGATCATGAAACCCGAGCGGCTCAAAGCCTTCCAGGACCATCTCCTGTTGTACTTCACCGGATTCTCCCGAACGGCGTCCGAAATCGCCAAAGAGCAGATCGAAAAGACCAAACATCGCCGGGTCGAACTGTTCGCCATGTTGCAGATGGTGCAGGAAGGAATCTCACTGCTGACCGGGGACCATGACCTCTCGGAGTTCGGCGAACTCCTGCACGAGGCCTGGATGGTCAAGCGGGGACTGACCAGTAAGATTACCACTCCGCTCATCGATCAGATTTATGAGGCGGCGCGCAATGCCGGCGCACTCGGAGGAAAACTGCTCGGCGCCGGCGGGGGAGGCTTCATGCTGATCTATGCCAGGCCCGAGCTCCACGCCAGGATCAATGCCGCCTTGCCCGGCCTCCTCCAAGTGCCGTTCCAGTTCGAGGGTTCGGGAAGTCAGATCGTATTTTTTCAACAGGACGTTCCCGTCCGGCGGGCGCCGTTATGGCATGACGTACCGACGGCCGCAGAACTTGAAGAACACACGGCTCAGACATGGAAGAAGGACGCCGCCTGATGCAGCACGCAATGACCAATGTGGTCATCCTCTGCGGAGGCCTGGGAAACAGGCTTCGACCGGTCGTGCAAGATCGCCCCAAACCCATGGCCCTGATCAATGGCCGCCCGTTTCTCGATCTGGTAGTTGATCATGTGCTCTCCTACGGGTTGCGCCGGATCGTGTTCTGCACCGGCCATCACGGGGACTGGATTGCGCAGCATGTCAGCCGACGAACGGACTGTGAGGCGATCATCTCGCAGGAACAGACACCGCTCGGCACAGCCGGAGCACTCCGGGCCTGCGGCTCTCTGCTGACTACGCCGACCATTCTCGTACTGAACGGGGATTCCTTGTGCCGGATCGACCTGCATGCTTTTTTGACGGCGCATCACAACAGACAAGCCGTGGCCACGATGGCGGTCATACCGTCAAATGGACGGACCGACGCCGGAGGCGTGACGATGGATGCGTGCGGCAGGATCCGCACGTTTCAAGAGAAGCAGAGCGGTTCATTTCTCAATGCTGGCATCTACGCCGTTCAGCGACACTTGATCGATGACATTCCCGACTCCGCCCCCTGTTCCCTCGAACGGGACATATTCCCGCAGCTGACGGACGGCAGGCTCTACGGCTATGCCTGCACTGTTCCGCTATACGATATCGGAACGCCGGCTCGCCTGGCGGCGTTCGAAGCTCTTGAGAAAGACTCAACCAAGCACCATTACATCACCTCACTGTCACAATAGGAGCGGCGCTATGAAACATGCTTTGACACTCGCGAAACCGGTTTGGGGCATCGGAAAACACGTGGTGATTACCGGCGGTTCCAGCGGCATCGGGTTTGAAGTCGCCAAACGCCTCAACGGAGTCTGCCGAAAGATTTCCCTGATCGCGCGCAACGAGAACGGCAAGCTCGCCGAAGCGAAGGAAACACTGCTCCGCCTCCAAAAGAATAAACGAAACGGGGTCCACACGGAAATCACTACCTGCGCGATGGACGTGCGCAATATCGAATCCGCCCAGGCCTGGATCGGCGATGTGTATTCCAAAGGAAAAGATCAGATCGATATTTTCGTGAGCTCGGCGGGCGGCAGCCACGTCTACGGCACGCTGGAAGAAATGACCATGGCGGACATCAATGCGATTTTCGACGTCAATGCCAAAGCACCGATCCTGTGGATGCGCGCCTTGTTGCCCTATATGAAGCTCAACAAGATCGAACGGCGGGAAACCAAGCGGGGCCACGTGCTCATGTTGTCGTCCCGTTCAGGCGAGCGCACCTTGCCCAAGCTGAGCGTCTATACCGCTGCGAAAGGGGCGGTGGAGAAGCTGGTCGAGGCGATGCAGAAGGAATATGTCCAATATCGCATGGTCTTCACCCTCATCAATCCCGGATCCGTGAACACCGATTTCACCGCCCATTGGGATATGGCCACGAGAAAAGCTCATAACGACGAAAGCATGTCCGTGCAGGAAGCCGCCGATTCGATCCTGCATGCCATTCATTCTCACGTGGCCATCAACAAGATCTCCTACGAGTCGGTCAGCCAGTGGATGCATGAACCCGGCGTGCTTGTCGCGAGCTAACCATGACGATCACGGCTTCACTCATGACGACGGCTGCCCGGCACAGGGTGAACGAGGTGTTGGGCACACTGCCTCGTTCCGGCATCCGCCGGCTGACGGACCAGGTCATGGGAAGCCGGGACATGGACGATGCGATCCAGCTGGGATTCGGACAGCCGCAGGAAGCAACGGATGACCTCATCCGGGAGGCCATCGGCAAGGCCGCCGGAGCGCGCACGCTGGCGTACACGGAAAATGCCGGCATGCGGACGCTCCGTGACGCCATTGTGACGAAACTGGCCCTCCGCAATCAGGTCGAGACGGATGCCGAGAGCATATTCGTCACGCCCGGCGCCACCTATGGCGTGGCCGTCACCATCGGATGCCTGATCAATCCGGGCGATGAAGTTCTGGTGCCGGATCCCGGCTATCCCAACTTCGCCGCCGCCGTGCGCCACTACGGCGGCGTCGTGAAGTTTTATCAGCTCCGCCAAGAGACGGGCTTTCTTCCGGATGTGAATGAGCTGACGGCGCTTATCTCGCCGGCCACCAAAGTGCTTATCATCAATTCTCCCGGCAATCCCACCGGTGCAGTCATAGACGCCGGCATGATGGAACAACTGGTCCTGCTTACCCGCGAGCGGGGAGTGTGGCTGGTGTCCGACGAAGTCTATGAGACCTATGTGTACGGGCGCCGGCACGTCTCACCACTGTCATTCGCCGGCAGCGACCATGTCGTGGGACTCTACAGCTTCTCAAAAAGCTACAACATCACCGGCCTGCGCGTGGGCTATGTCGTCACCCGGCATCCGGCGTTGCGCCGGGCTTTGCTGAATGCCCAGGAACTGTATATCTCCTGCGCTCCATCCGTCTCTCAAACGGCTGCGCTCCAGGCGCTGGCCGATGGCGGCGCCTATCCGGAGACCATGCGAGCAATCTATCAGCAGAAGCGCGACCTGGTGATGAACATCCTGGGCTCCTACGCGGGACGCCGTCCCGATGGCGCCTTCTACCTGCTGGTCGATATCGGTTTCACCGGCCTGCATTCGGATGACTTCGCCGATCGTCTGCTCAAAGACACCCATGTTGTCGTGGCACCGGGAGCGACCTTCGGTCCGACGTCCGACAGGTACATCCGTCTCGCGTTTACTCCACCGGTCGAAAAGCTGGAGGCAGGGCTGACGCGCCTCAAACAGTTCCTGAGCCAGTGGCCTATTGCCGACTAAGAAGGATCATCGATGAATTGTGAGCTTGAACAAAGAACTCCCGCGTTCGGCCTCATCTCCGGAGTAGCAGGTACGTTTTCAAAAGACTATACCCTGAAGCTGTTCGCGCAGACCTGCTTCAATCGCTTCTTCGAGTTCGAAGTGAAGAACGCGTACGACCGGGGTTTAATGAAGCTGCCGATTTATCTGTCGGTCGGGCAGGAACATATTCCCGCCGCCATCACGTCGGTGTTTTCCGACTGTTTGATCTTTGCCCAGCACCGGGCTCACTCGGTCTATCTGTCGTTCGGCGGCGATCCTCGTCAACTGATCGATGAGCTTCTGGGTCGGCCGACCGGATGTGCCCGCGGCATGGGGGGCTCCGCCTCAATTCATTCTCCGCAGATCGGCATGTTCGGACACAGCGGGCTCATGGGTGACCAGGTTCCCATCGCCGTGGGCGCCGCATTGGGCTCGGCGAAACCCGTTCTGACGGTGATGGGTGATGCCTCCGCTGAAGAGGACTACATCTACGGAGCCCTGGGGTTTGCCGTCACCAAGAAACTCCAGGTCCTCTTCGTCTGCGAAGACAATGATCTGTCGATCTTGACGAGGACCCCTGTGCGTCGCTCCTGGACGCTCTGCGGTCTCGCGCAGGGCCTGGGACTTCCCGCAGTCGATATCACGGATGACCCCTGGCTGATTGCGCATCACGTGAAGCAATTCAGCCGGCAATTACCCGCCGTGATCAACATTCGTACCTGTCGCGGCTTATGGCACGCGGGCTCCGGTTGCGACGGGCCTCCGGAGTGGAATCGCTTTGCATTGATCAAGGAGACCATGAAGACCCTTGAGCTGGAACAGGATGCCCTGGCCATCGAATCCGAGACTGAAAGGACCGTGCAGAATCTATGGGCAGAACAGTTGCGGAAGTCATAAGAGAGACGACCAGAGACCATCTAACGAACCACCGCGGTCTTTTTTTGGGACAGTGCGTGACGGCCGTCGGATGGATCGGCGGCACAGTCCCGGCTATGTCGGAAGCGGAAGGTATCGTCGAACTCTCTCTCGCCGATGTCACCAATGCCGGGATCGCCGTCGGGGCGGCATTGGCCGGCCGGCGACCGATCTATACGGTTCGCTATCAAGGATTCATGTGGTACAACGCCGCTCCCATCGTGAATTACGCGGCAAAGTCCAAAGACGTCTGGGGTGTCCCCTGTCCGGTGTTTCTTCGCGCCATCGCGATGGAAGGAAACGGCATCGGTCCGGTGGCCTCGGCATCGCAGCACGGCCTCATCATGAGAATGCCCGGGATGCCGGTTTGCGCACCCATGTCGCCAGGCGAATGGACGGAGGCCTGGAACTGGTTTATGCGTCACGACGACCCTCTCTACGTCAGCGAGCATCGTCGGAGCTTTGCCATCGACTATGAATTTCACAACAGTATCGAGCCGGAGGCGGATATCACGCTCTTCCCCATTTCAGCCGCCCGCCTGAATGCCGTCGAAGCGGCTCACGCGTTGCGGAAAGAGGGGATCCTCTGCAACATCCAGCACCTGGTCTGGCTCAAACCGTTCACAGTAACCGACGACATGCGTCACGCACTGTCCCAAACGAAACTCGGACTCGTGATCGATTCGGACTTTGAGATCGGCGGCCCGTCTCGATCGATTGCCTATGACCTGATGCACCAATGCGGCGCGCCGGTGTTCGCCCTTGGTCTGGAAGACCGTTCAGCCGGCGTCGCTGACGCGCTGGACAACCCGACTCCCACTCCGGAACGGATCGTGCGCGTCGTTCGGGAACTGGTTCGGAGCGGACGGACCGTGCCGGCGGGAGCCACGATTGAATAACAGCGGCCACAGCCGTCTCTCGTTGACGGGCAGGGGAGGGGAGCAATGATCCAGATCGGACCAGTACCTTCAGCGCACCGTTCACAGGAGCCGGCGACAACACTTCCAGGCCGGCTCGATCTCCTGCTCATCAATCCGAACTCGCGAGCCAGGGTCTATCAAAGCCTTGCGTCTGATCTCGCCGCGGTTGAACCGCCGGTCTGGATCGGATTGATCGCGACATTCATCAGGGACCGCGGTTATTCCGTCAAGATTATGGATGCGGAAGCGGAAGGCTTCGGGTCGGACGGGGTCGCAGAACGTGTCCGGCGCCTGAATCCCAGATTGGCCGCCGTCATCGTCTACGGCCAACAACCGTCCGCGTCGACCCAGAACATGACGGCTGCCGGGGAGGTCTGCAAAGCCATCAAACGGCTCACGCCCCGGCAACCGCTGCTCATGGGCGGATTGCATCCGTCGGCTTTGCCTGAACGGACGATGCAAGAGGAGTCCGTCGATTTTGTCTGTCAGGGCGAAGGTCACTACACGCTTCTCGGCCTCCTGCGCCAGCCCGAATGGAAGGGCCCGGTTGACTACAGCCAGGTCAACGGACTCTGGTACCGGAAGCAGGGCGTCATCTGCTCGACTCCGCAAGCCCCGGTGATCGAAGATCTGGATACAGATTTACGCGCCGTGGCGTGGGATCTGCTCCCGATGGACAAATACCGCGCCCACAACTGGCATTGTTTCGGGCATATCGGCGACCGCAAGCCCTATGCCTCGATGTATACAAGCCTCGGGTGTCCGTTCAAATGCTCGTTCTGCTGCATCAACACACCCTTCGGGAAACCGATGATCCGCTACCGCAGTCCGGAAAGTGTAATCCGGGAAATCGACGAGCTCGTCACGAAATACGGCGTGCGGAACATCAAGATGGCCGACGAGATGTTCATTCTCAATGAACGGCAGGTCCTCGGCATCTGCGATCTCATCATCGGGCGGGGATATGACCTGAACATTTGGGCATATGCACGGATCGATACGGTCAAGGACAGCATGCTGAAGAAGCTCAAACAGGCCGGGGTCAACTGGCTGGGAATCGGCATTGAATCCGCCAGCAAATACGTCCGAGACGGAGTGGACAAGAGCTTCGGCAAGAAGGACATCAAGGAGATATTCGAGAAGATCCGTGCCGCGGATATCAATATCGGGGCAAATTTCATTTTCGGACTTCCCGACGACACCCTGGCCACCATGCAGGAAACGTTGGACCTGGCCATCGAACTCTGCCCGGACTGGGCGAACTTCTATTCGGCCATGGCCTATCCCGGCTCAAAACTCTACGACCTCGCGCTGACAAACGGCACCGCCTTGCCGGACACCTGGGTGGGGTACTCGCAACATGCGTACGAGGCGCTGCCCTTGCCGACGGATCACGTGTCGGCTGCCGCAGTCCTTCAATTCCGCGACCAGGCGTTCCACACTTTTTTCGAGCACCCGCAATATCTCGCGCATGTGGAGCGGCGCTTCGGACAGGACACGGTCGCGCATATCCAATCGATGACAGCCCATCGTTTGAAACGTAAATTTGCTGACGCACCGCTTCAACCCGAGGCGGCCTGACACAGGACCGGTAGGAGCATGGGATTAGACGTCAACATCATCACGGGCAATCTCGGACAGGCCATTCACACCGAAGACCTGCTGGAGTATGTACGGGAAGGCCTGACCAGCGCAGGACTGAAGGTCGGGTATTCACAAACCGAATACCTAACCCATGGCATCAATATCCTGATCGAACATCCCTTCGGAGCGGTCTATGACCAACTGTACGTCATGCGAAAGCTCTTGCCGCACTCGAAGCTCTACATGATTGTGACCGAGTTGCTCACTCCGTCGGGCTTCAACTCTTCGAATTCGAAACAAACGGGCCGGATAAACCCCGAAGACCATTACGATGACGGCGAATACTGGACCAACAGAACCCGGGAGTTCATGAGATTCGTGCCGGTCGTTGACGGGTTCATCATGGTCGGCCTGCACAAGGTCCGGGGAATGCTCCCGGCGGGATATGAGGAAGGAGTATCGAGCTATTTCCAATTGGGCAAGCCCGTGTATCTCGTGCCACTCTGTCATCCGCCGGCACCATCACGCCCGACAACTTCGCTCCGGCACCGTGAAAAAGATATCGATATTCTGTTTACCGGCACACTCACGCCTTATCGCATCAAAGTGCTCGACGAACTCCGGTCGAGAAACTTCAAGGTCGTGGCGCTCGAAGCGCATATGCCGGCTTATCTGAGAAATGATTTTATCGATCGATGCAGACTGTCACTCGGCCTCAAATTATCCGAGGAGACGAAGATTCTGTCCACGATGCGAGCCTATCATCACCTGGTGCATCGCATCCCGCATGTCTTCGAACGCACCTCAATACGCTCGCCCCTCGATCCGTTCATTAACGTAATCGACAGCGGGGAGCCGTTTATCGAGGCGTGCACGGAACTCTTATCCGGGAGACGGGAGTTTCCGGCACAACGTTTTGCGGAGTTTCAACAGTCCCCAGAATTCAATTATCTGGATACCTTTGCGGAATTTCGCTCAGTGCTGACTGCCAGACCGCGGCAGCGCTCGTCAGAGGAGAACCGGCATGAAATCACTACTCTTGAACGTCATACACCAGCCTACAGATACTGAACCGTCTGGGGGATGCAGCGAATCCCTGCCCGGAACAAAAGCCGTCATCTTCGAGCATCTCAAGGCCTTATTTCCCCATGGGTGCCGCCGCGTGCTCTTGATCACGCCGCCGGAATCTCCCGAGAAGGACTTCAACCGCGATCTGGTCCTGAGCAAACGCTATCCCTGCTTTCCTCCCTACGGCCCGGGGGTTCTGGCCAGGAATCTTGAGAACCGTGGTTATCAGGGAGCGTTGCTGGATTTGAATTATCACGTCCTCAAGCATGTGCACGAACATCCGCAGGACTTCAATTTCCGCGTATGGGAAACGTGCCTGGAGGAAAAGATTCAGGCATTCCAACCGGACCTGATCGGCATCAGCGTGATGTTCACCATCTCACGGCCGTCGCTCGGCGACGTGGCCGCCTATCTCAAGAAGACTCATCCGTCCATTCCCATCATCGCCGGAGGAATCTGTGTCTCCAACGATGTCGAGTCGGTTCTACGAAGTGTCCCGGAAATCGATATCGGAAGTTTTTACGAAGCGGATCGCAGCTTACCGGATCTGCTGGACGTCGTGAACAACACCAGGCCGGTGTCCGATATACGCCAGATCGCCGTCATAAAAAACGGGACCTTCGTCTCAACCAGGGAGCGCGCCACTCCGACCGATCAGGAAATCGACGTGCAGCCGGAATATTACGATCTGCCGATCGGGGAGTATGCCCGGTATGGCTCCATGGGCGCCTATAACTTTATGCGGGGAGAACGCCCGGCCTCGACCGTCATCAGTAACCGGGGCTGCCGGGCGAAGTGCTCCTTCTGCGCCGTACGCAACTTCAACGACATCAGCGTGAGAGGGCGCGAGGTGACAAGCGTGGTCGACGAGATGGAGCAGGTGCGCGATCGCTACGGCGTCACCCATTTCATGTGGCTCGACGACGATTTGCTCTATAACACCACCCGTGCGATCGCGCTGTTCAAGGAAATCACGCGGCGCAAGCTCAATATCACCTGGGATGCCAGCAACGGATTGATCGCGGCGGCCATTACACCGGAACTGATGCAGGCCGCGTCCGATTCGGGCTGTATCGGATTCAATCTCGGACTCGAGTCGGGAAACGACCGGATTCTGAAATTAATCCACAAACCCGGCACCACGAAAAGCTATCGAAAGGCCCGCCGCATCCTTGACCGGTACCCGCACGTCTTTGTGAAAGGCTTCATGATCATCGGCTTCCCCCATGAGACGATTGCGCAAATTCGCGACACCGTGAACCTCGGATGCGAACTGCAATTCGGCTGGTATCCGTTGCAACTGCTGACCACCTTGCCCGGGACGGAAATAACCTTGAGTATGATCGAACAGGGGCTGATCAAACCGCCGACCGACGCCAGTTTCAAAGGCCTGGCGGCCGGCTCCAAGAGCAAAGGCGGCGGCACACTCCGGCATCGCGAACAGACCGAGAAAGTATCCGCGAGAGAGTTTGTCGATCTGCTGGCGACACTGCCCGCCGATCATGTTCCGACGACCGCCGAACTAGACGACCTCTGGTTCGTTGCCGACTATAAAATGAATTATGAAAAGATTCTGTCTGTGCATGAACCGGTCAAGCTGCGCAACATCAGGGTGATGCTGCAGCAAATCACGGACGACTACACCGTCGACAATGCCATGGGCAACCTGTTTCTTGCCGTCATTGCGTCAAAACTCCAGGAGTTCGGCGAGAGTCAACGGCGGCTTGCGCTGGCAACACGATACCAGGAAGAGTCGGCGTACTGGACTAAACGGTTTACCGTGCTGGGCATGAGTGCGATCGCCGAACGAGTCCGCGCCGCGAATGCACTGGCGATTCCGCTGGCGGCATAAGACGGGGCCTGCCCGCCTTCTGACGCACCATCACGCGGCGTCTCATCCCCTCCGCCACTCGCCAGGTAATTGATGCCGGTTCACCCGGCATAATTTTCCGCTGCTTGCCCGGATTGGCGATTGCCTGCGTAATCAGCCGCATATTCTTCGCAGACAAGCCGACAGGCGCTGGCACATTCCTTGAACATCTCTCATCTGCGCCGCTGAATCAGAAAGGCGGCATCGCTTTGCAACCCTTTGATCGTTTCATAGGCTATCGATGAAAGTGCTGCTTCTCCAACTCGAGTTTCCGACCTGGAAAACGGCCAGACCCTGGACGTACGGAGCAAGCTTCGCCGTGTCCGATGGACTCGCCGCCAACGGAGTCACCTGCCTGACCGTTCCGATCGTGCCCGATGAAGCAGCCACTGCTCCCGATTCATGGCTGTCTCACGCCCGCCGCATGCTGGCTGGACAGCGATTCGATCAGGTGTGGATCTGGCTCGTGCATGCGCCTCTCGACGCACGGGTCCTCGAATGGGCGGCGGAATTAGCTCCTGTGCGCATCGGCTTCTTCATGGAATCGCTGCGGTATGAGGAGGAGGACTATCGGTGGGCGCCCGAACTGCGGAGTCGACATGTCACCTTTCACCGCCAGCTTGACTACCTCACTCACGCCTTGCTGGTGGATGAACGGGATGTCGCCGAGCTTCAGACCCTTGGAACGAAACCGGCCCTCTGGTGCCCCGGTTTAGTGCCGCGACGCTTCATTACTGGCACTTCGCACGCTCCCCGCCACAACCGGGCGGTGTTTCATGGCAATGTGTACGGCGAACGCTCGCGCTGGATCGAGCATCCGCTGCTGCGCGAACGGTTAACCTTTGCCAAGTCGCCGGATGAATACACCCCGAATCAACGAAAGTTCGACGAACTTCAAGCAATTGCAAGCGAGCGCACGCGCCATCTTCCATTAGTGACGGCCGTTGATCTGGAGCGCTATGTTCGGGCGTTGCACAACGTGCGTGAGGCCGAGTTTCGTGACTGGTTATCCGGACTTGCCGACTGGGCCGGCATCGTCAACCTTCCCGGTCTCACGCGTTGCTTCGGCGGCCGCGTCTATGAAGCCATGGCGGTAGGGCGCCCGGTGATTTCCTGGCGTATTCCCGACAGACCCAGAGTCAATGCCTTGTTTGAGGACGAGCGGGAGATCCTGCTGTTCGCGCCGGATGATCCTGGGGCGTTGGCCCAGCAGATCGATCGGATTCTCACCGACAAGCATCTTGCCAAGTCGATCGGCACCCAGGGACAGCGCAAACTTCTTGCCTACCATACAGCCGAACGCCGGATGAAGGACATTCTCCAGTGGTTGGACACGGGCAAAGAGCCGGATTACGGGATCACGCCAACGGCCGCCGAGCAGCCCACCGGCCTCGCCTCCGCCACACCTGCCGGTCAACTGGCAGCTCCGCGTTCCAAGTCACAGGCTCCCGTATCCACGACCGTCTTTTTGCTGACGGTCGGTGATCCGGCCTTCCAAGCCTGTAAAGACTCGGTCGAACGGCAAACCGGGACGACCTTCAAGGTCGAAACGATTCAAAACGTCTGTCCCTTCAATGCTGCCGCCCAGGAAATGATTACGCGCTGTACCACGCCATACTTCATTCAGGTCGATGAAGATATGGTCCTACATCCCGATGCGGTCAGCCGGATGGAGCAGCAGATGGCGCACGCTCCATCTGAAGTCGGCATGATTTGCTTTCATCTCTATGACGAAGACCGGGAATGTCCGATCCAAGGAGTCAAGATCTACCGAACCGAGTCGATGAAACAGGTGTCATTCCTCGATCTCAAAGCCAGCGAAATGAATCTGTTGGACCAGATGGGGGAGCAGGGGATCCGATGGATCCTTCATCCCGACGTGCTCGGACGCCATGGCACCCAGTACACCCCCGATACCATCTACCGGCGTTACAAAACAATGTACGAAAAAGATATCCGTCAGTGGAATCTGTTGACGTCGGATATTCACAAAAAAGCCCATCGCTTCCGGGAGACCGGCGACATCGTCCAACTGTTTGCGTTGCTCGGAGCCGCGCACGGCATTATCGATGCCCCGCATGTGCCGGACCGGGAGAAAGACGCCCGCGCGTACAACTTGAAAGAATTGGAAATCTTCGGGCGGCTTTTCAAACACACCCCGCCGGCCAGCCAGGCCTACGATCTTTCACGAGCGGCCGTGCCGCTGAAGAATCCACCGATTCCCCATGATCAGGTGAGCGGGACGAATCCGCAGATTCCACCGTCTACCGATCGCACCCGGCCGGCATTGGAACAGCCGGCCTCAGTCCCTGCGACATCCGCCACAGGCTCAGCCCGGCAGCCTCGCCACATCCTCATCGTGACTCCTTATTTCTGGCCGTCGGTCGGGGGCGTGGAGACGGTGGCAGAAGATCTGGCAGCCGGACTCATTGCCTCCGGCATGACCGTCCATGTCGCATGTTATCGGCACCCGGACCGCCGGGCATCGACGCATCGTGGAATCGGGATTATTGAACTCGCCGAACCCGAGGACTCGTCCGACGGCATGCCCAGGTCTGCGCTTCAAGTCGAACAACTAATCGCATCGAATCGCTACGACGCCTGCATTCTGCTTGGCTCGCCCATGAATGCATTTTTTTATGCGATGCTCGACCTTGAAGATTTGAAAAGCCGAAATATTATTTTCCAGCCGACCCTCAATCAAGAGGGGTACAGGTTCATTCAGGAGCGGCCGGTTGTCCTCACTCTGCTCAAACAGTTGGTTAAACAAACGACGGCCGTCGTTGCATTGGGGCATGATACCCTTGATGCCCGCTTCTGCCGGGAGATCGGCACTCCCGCGACAATCATCCCGAACGGCACACCAACGCTGAAGCCGTCGGGTGATTTTAGACAGAAGCACCGGATCGCTGAAGATCGCTTCCTGATCGTGCATATTGCCAATCTGTATCGAGTCAAAAACCATCCTGGTCTGCTCACGGCACTGAATACGCTGCCGCCAAGAGCCACACTCGTCGTCGCCGGACATCCGACACATGAAACCGATTATGTTGCGGAAGTGCAGCAGGCCCTCGCAGCACATCCTGACGTCCTCTATATTCCCGGGCTCGATCGAGAGGGTGTTGCGTCGGCGATCCAGGCGGCCAATCTTGTAGTCCTGTCTTCCGACTCGGAAGTGTCACCGTTGTGCCTGCTCGAAGCCATGAGCTTAAAGCGGCCGTGGTTGGCTACCCCGGGCTGCGGGACCGCGAATGAACAGGCCGGAGGCTTGATCCTCCCGCTGGAGGACTTTCCCTCAGCGATTGAATGCCTGATGGCGCATCCGGACTATGCCTCGCAACTGGCTCACGCAGGGTACGACCATTGGACGACGTGTTATCGATGGGAATCGCTGCTCGCAGGTTGGGTGGAGTTGATCCGAGACGGGCGCCTTTCCCGCTCTTTTGATACCCCCGAACATATCGCCCGTCTTCGTGACGACCTTCGAGCCCGCTACCGGACACTTCATGCTGAAGCATCCGTGCCGCAGGCAGCGGTTCGCAGCCAGAGTCCCGCAGTCAATACGCCGCATCCTTCTGCGACTGTTTCGCCTGACGCACATCGCGTTCGCCACACACCTGTCACCCCATCACACGAGGGCGCAATGGATCAAGATCAGTTCTATATCAATATGTTCGTAAAGAGTCCCGGCTGGTCTGCGCCGGAACCCAACGAGGATGAAGCCGCGAGGTGGTCCAAGATCGCGAGCTTCCTGGAGCATATTATCCGGAGAGTGAAAACCGGCAACCCCGATGCCACACTCCGCATGCTCGAGGTTGGAAGCGGCCGGGGCTGGCTCAGCCATTTGGCCTCGCAATACGGCTCGATCGAGGGCGTCGAACCGGTGGCAGGAGTCGTGGCCCATGCCCGCAAGATGTTTCCGAGCATTCGTTTCGAAACAGGAACGGCAGCGTCCGTCCTCAGCCGGCCTGATTTCTGTCCTTATGATGTGGTGCTGTGCTCTGAAGTGATCGAACATGTGCCGGACCCTCAAAAGCCGGCCTTCCTCGAGGAGCTTAAGCAACTTCTGACTCCTGAAGGGTACCTGATTCTGACCACGCCGAGAGGGGAAATGCGGGAGCAATGGGAACGGATCGCCCCTCCGTGCCAACCGATCGAGGATTGGATCACAGAAGAACGACTTGACCACCATCTGAACGCGCAGGGGTTCACCCCGTTGGGCCTCGAACGCATCTACGTCGAGATTCCGACCCTCCGGTATATCCCTGCGCCCACTCCGGATAACTTACGGACGATGAACCTGCTTCCCATATATCAGGTGTGGGTTGCACAGAGAACGGCGGGATCACAGGGGCAGCTGCGCGCCATGATCAACAAGACGCCGGCGGTCAGCGTCATCATTCCGACATACAACCGCCCTGACCGTCTCCGGACGGCGATCACCAGTGTGCTCAATCAGGACTTTCAAGATTTTCAGATTATCGTGGTCAATGACGGAACGACTCCGGTCGAAGCCGTCGTCAACGAGTTGAATCGTGACGGGCGCATCATCCTGGTGACACACGATCGCAATCGCGGACTGGCGGCTTCACGCAACACGGGATTGCGCCAGGCGTCTGGAAAGTACGTGTGCTATCTCGATGACGACGACCGGCTGCTTCCGCACCATCTGCGGACACTGGTGACGCATCTGGAATCCTCCGGCGACAAAATCGCCTACACCGACGCATGGCGGGTGCACGAGCGTCTGATCAATCACGCGGTAACCGAAGTGGGTCGCGACCAGCCGTACTCCGACGAATTCAATCCGCACCAATTGCTGATCGGTAATTATTTTCCGGTCCTCTGCCTCATGCACGAACGCGCCATCCTCGACGAGGTGGGCACATTCGATGAAAGCCTCTTCGCCCATGAGGATTGGGATCTCTGGATCAGGATGGCCACCAAATATCCTTTCAAACACCTGGCAGTCACCACAGCCGAGTTCACATGGCGGACCGACGGGTCCTCCATGTCCAGCGAGTCAAAAGAAGTCTTCGTCCGGACCGCCGAAATTATCTACCGGAAATATGCGCCCTACGCGGCGAAGTACGCCGGCGTACGGGAGAATCAACAGAAGCGACTCGCGAATCTCAAAAAGACTCATGTACAGAAACGGTTCGTCTGCTCCATCATCATTCCCGTCTGGAATAAAGTCGAACTCACCCGCCAATGCCTTGTCGCGCTCGGCCCGGCGACCGACGATGTGTCCTTCGAACTCATCGTCGTCGACAATCATTCAACCGACGCGACGCCTGAATTGCTGGCGTCGCTGGGCGGCGATGTTCGGATCATCACCAACAACGAAAACCTCGGATTCGCCAAAGCCTGCAACCAGGGAGCCGAGGCGGCGACAGGGGAGTATCTGGTCTTCCTGAACAACGACACCATTCCGCTCAAGGGATGGCTCTCGGCGTTAGTCAAGGAAGTGCAATCGGATCCGGCCGTCTCGGTAGTCGGCAGCAAACTGCTCTACGAAAACGGGACCGTACAGCATGCCGGCGTCGCCATCGACCGGAACAACCTCACGCCGTACCATATCTATGCCGGCTTCGCCGGCGATCATCCCGCGGTCAACAAACGGCGGGAATTGAATGCCGTGACCGGAGCCTGCCTGTTGATCCGGCGCTCGGTGTTCGCTGACCTAGGCGGGGTCGACGAAGGATTCCGCAACGGGTTTGAGGATATCGATCTGTGCCTGAAGGTACGTGAGAAGCAGGGCCGCATCGTCTACCAGCCACGGAGCGTGTTGTATCACCTGGAAAGTCAGACACCCGGGCGGAAACAGCACGATCAAGCAAACGGACGCCGGTTGCATCAGCGTTGGGGACACTGCTGGTGGCTGGTCGATGACGACAGCATCTATGCGGGAGACGGATATCGAGCCGTGTTGGAACATCACAATGGCACGGCCTCGTACAGTCTCCACCTGATCGACGGCCCTCAGGAACGCGCCGCCTGGGAACTTGTGGCGTTGATGCAGAGAGCCGCAGCGCAACAGGATCTTTCAGCCGTCGAAGCCTGTTTGCGCCGGAACGCCGAATGGCCGGCCGATGCCTCGGTCCTGCAGTGGGCGGCTTCCGTTGCCGCCGCCATGCACCTTCCAGACGTTGCCAAAGAGTGTCAGCGCAGAGCTGAAACACTGAGCGATCCGGCAAGCGGAGAGCTGGAACAGATCCGGACAGCTCTAACTTCCGGCCAGCTTTCACAAGCGTCAAGCCGCGTCGACGCGCTGCTGAGACAATTTCCCGCGCATGCCGAGGCGCTGCTGCTTCGATCGATCCTCCATATGCAGCGTGAACAATACCGTGAGGCGGAAATCGCGTTTACGACTGCGCTCAATCATGGCGCCAACCGCAGGAAATGCCTGATGGGCATCGGGATGGCATCGATGGGCCGTGCCTATCCTCAAGGGGCATGGCAGACGTTTCTGCGCGTGCTTGCGGAGAACCCCGATGACCCGGAGGTTGTGCATTGGCTGCTGCGGGCCGGGACCGCTCAGAACCGTTGGCGGGAATTGAGTGTGCAACTTCGCAACTTCCTGGCCCGCAATCCCAGTGACCTGTCTGTCCGGTTTGCCTATGCCGTAGTCCTGCTCCGTGCCGATCATGTCGAAGCAGCGCGTCAGGAATACGATCAATTGCGCGCCTTAGCGCCATCCTATGAAGGACTGGCCGAGCTGGGGCAGGCCATTGCAGGGAAAGAAACTCTCATGGCTGTGGATGTGTCGAACGCCTAGGACATCATGTCGCGAACACTGGTCATCCAACTTGCACGACTCGGCGATCTTGTCCAGACCATGCCGATGATCGCAGCGTTACGGAAACAGTATCCGAGGGAGACTATCGACTTGCTTTGTCCTGAACCGCTTCGCGACCTCGGCAACTTAATTCCGGGTATCGACCGGGTCATAGGCTGGAATGGCGCACAGTGGCATCACTGGGCCGATCGTGCCAGCCAGGGGGTTCAGCCGGAGCAGCTTCGTGAGATCGAGACGGAACTTGCAGCTCTATGTCCGGAACCGTATGACCGGGCTCTGGTACTGAATCAACATACAAGAGCCATGGTAGCGGGGACACTCCTGGCTAAAACCTGCATCGGACCGCTTCTGCATGGTCCGCTGAGCGAACAACTGACCCCATGGGCGGCCTATGTGCGTGACGTTGCGCGGACCAGACGACCGAATCGCATACATTTGTCGGACGCATTTTGCGGGATGTGCGGGCTGTTCCCGACGGGCGCCCCGTCGCGCTGCCTGACACCGCTGGTAGCACAGTCCCGCCACCTTGAACAGATCGGCCGCAACGGAGGACCTTGGGTTGGATTGATAGTCGGGGCAGGGGATACGGCCAGGCAGGTGCCGGTCGAAATATGGCGGACATGGATCGTGCGGTTTCTCGGCCTCATCCCCAGAGGACGGGTCGTCCTAATCGGGCACGGTGCGGAATGTGAGCGCGCACAGAACATTCAACAGACCCTGCCGCCATCCGTACTCGGCCGTATTTGGGATATCACCGGTCGCACCACGATCCATGAACTGGCGCAGACATTGTCCCGCTGCCAACGGGTGATCGGCTCGGACACCGGCCCGCTCCACCTGGCCGCCGCCGTCGGGGTTCCGGTCATCGGATGGTATTTTGCCCGGGCCAGAGTACACGAAACAGGTCCATATGGACCGAATCACCGGGTCTGGCAGGCACAGAGCATGGATAACGGACCGGTGGTACCGGCCGATTGGCCGATCGAACCGTCCCTGGATCTCCTGTTGAACGATTTCCCTCGATCCGCCCCCCATTGGTCAGAGTGGATCAGTCACATCGACCGCTGGGGAACTTACTACAGTGAAGCCGGGCAGACTTCGCCACCTCCGCAGGAGCGTGAACACGTGTGGCACGAACTGTCTCAAGCCGTACCCGTATGAGGACCTAATGCAACATCTGCATGCCAACCTGAACGGGATTCGAAGAACCTTCCCCGAGCTGGTATCAGCCTTGGAGGAAAGCTCCGGGGGTAGACTGACCATCTCGTCATCACGGGAAGGCAGCCCCACGGCCAAGCAGGAAGAGCATTGGATTCATAGTGCGTACGATCCGAGGAAAGAGGCACGGACCTGGGCCGAGCTTCAGGCCAAAGAGTGGCAAGCAGGCGAACTCGGCGTCGTACTCGGCACCGGACTGCTGTATCACGTTGAAGCGCTCTTCGCCCTGAAACCGGCAGGAGCGTGCCTGGCAGTGGTGATCTCCGACATTACCGCCTTCAAAGACGCGCTCACCGTTCGGGTTATGGGTCCCTGGTTCAACGCAATTGAATGGATATGGGGCAGCACCGATGACATGGCTACGCAGTTGGCCTCCAAATCGGCCCCGTTACGCTTCTTCACCAACGTGCCGGCGGCACGTCCCTACGCAGCTCAGCATCAGGAGCTCGATGTCCGCCTCCGCCAGGTCCTGGCGACACGACAACACGGTCGATTGCACGTCGCCGTCGTCGGTCCCATCTACGGTGGCTCACTCCCGATCACCGGCTATGTCGTACGAGCGCTGGAATCTCTGGGACATCGTTTCACCTGGGTAGACCATAGTGTGCACCACGCAAGTTACAACCGGTTCAACACCTTCCGGGATCCGCGCCATCGTCTGTCGATGCAAAGCCGGTTCGCCGATGTCCTCAGCATGAGTACCCTGACCGAACTCTCTGAGGATCCCCCGGACCTTGTTCTGGCCATGGCACAAGCTCCGCTGTCGCTGGGGGCGCTCGAGCATCTTCGTCGCAAAAAATTCATGACGGCCATGTGGTTCGTTGAAAATTATCGCCATCTGACCTACTGGCAACAATTGGCTCCGGGATACGACTACTGGTTCGTCATCCAGCAGGACGACTGTCACGCCGCCCTCCGGCGAGCCGGAGCGCCTCATGTCAGCTACCTTCCAATGGCTGCGGACCCGACCATTCATCGGCCCCTGACCCTCTCCATGAATGAACAACTGGAGTTCGGATCGGACCTGTCGTTTGTCGGAGCAGGATACCCCAACCGTCGGATGCTGCTGCCTCGCTGGATACAGAAAGACTGGACGTTCAAAGTGTGGGGAAACGAATGGGACGGCGCCGGGGCCTTATCTTCAGTACTCCAACGGCACGGCGCACGTATTGATACCGACACCTGCGTAAAGGTCTTCAACGCGTCGTCGATCAATCTGAACCTGCATTCCAATACCAGCGAAGGCCTCGATCCGGCCGCTGACTTTGTCAATCCGCGCACCTTTGAACTGGCGGCCTGCGGGGCGTTTCAGCTTGTGGATCGACGGGCCTTGCTTCCAGACTTGTTCTCAGAAAACGAGATGGTCAGCTTCGAACAGGTCGAGGAGGTCCCGTCGCTGATCCGCACCTGGCTCCGAGATCCCGTCGGGCGACGCACGATAGCCGATGCCGCACGCCAGCGGGTTTTACGCCAGCACACGTACGAGCATCGCATGAAGGATATGTTGGCCGAATTGGGAATGCGCGAACCGGATCGTTTGGGTTCGATTCTTCGAGGGGATCGCAACGCCGAGACGCTCGCCGCTCAAACCACCACGCCATCGGAATTAGGACCACTGTTGCGTCAATTTCCCTCAGGTCAACGGGTTGAACTGAAAGACCTGGCTGCAAACATACGCTCGCGTGGCGCAGCGACGGAGCTCAGCCGGGAGGATCTGCTCATCCTCATGCTCGATAGCTATCGGACTGAAACCAGGGATCTTGTATGAGCCGGCAAGTCTTGATCCTCAACATGACACGGATGGGCGACCTCGTGCAGATGGGTACATTGCTGGCTCGGCTACAGGAAGAATGGCCCGGGGTCGCCATCGACCTGGTTGTGGATAGACAGTTTGCGGCCGTTGCGTCGTTACTCTCCGGCCTTCGTGAGATTATCGCCTACGACTTTCATGCACTGATCGACGACAGCCGGGCAGCCGTCAAGAATGTCGCAGCACTCTACCAGGATGTCGCTTCCTGGGCTCGTCCCTTGGCGGACCGACGGTATGACCGCATCATCAATCTCACCTTCAATCGGCCCAGCGCCATGCTCAGCTCCTATATCGGCGCACCGGACATCCGCGGAGCACGGAGCGCCTGGGACGGACAAAGCGTCATCGACAATCACTGGATGGCCTACTTTACCGACATGCATCACTTTCGTGCCATGAACCGCTTCAATCTCGTCGATGTCTATGCGTTGGGAGGAAGTGGCGTCGGCACATTTGCGCCTCTGGCCGTGACCGTCACTGCCGCAGCACAAGACTGGGCACGCCGGTTTCTATCGACGGCCTCCGGCGATACCAGAGAATGGATCGCCGTACAGGCCGGGGCCAGCGATATTATGAAATCCTGGCGTCCAGAATACTTCGGCCGTGCCCTGGCTCATGTGAGTGCTCAATGGGACGGTGGCATCGTGTTGATCGGAACACCCGCCGAGCAAAACACGATTGCTCAGGTCGTACGAGCCTATCGGGAGGCAGGTGGCCAGAGCCCGGTACTGAACGCCGCCGGCAAAACTACGCTCGAACAGCTGGTGGGGCTGCTCGCAGAATGCCGCCTTCTTCTGACAAACGATACCGGGCCGATGCATCTGGCCGTGGGAGTCCGCATTCCAGTCATCGATCTGTCGGTCGGACACGTAGATTTTCGCGAGACCGGACCCTACGGATCGGGACATTGGGTCATCCAACCGGAGCTCGACTGCGCGCCCTGCGGCTTCGATCAAGTCTGCGCCCATCAAACCTGTAAAGATCGCTTGCCGGTCAGGATGGTCGCGGACGTGGTGCTGCATGTCCTCGGAAAACATCCGGCGCCACAATCGGCACCAGGCTATCGAATCTTTCAGTCCGCAATTGATGAGGATCAACTCGGATCGTTTCGTTTGATCGGACAAGCGGACATATCTGACGTCGAGTGGTACAGCCGCTTTTGGAGGCGCTATTGGTACGAAAGTCTGACGCACACAACCAGCCGCATTCCACTTGACTCGACCGGTCCTTCAAACCTCCAATCCGCGATCCATCACCTTTCCTGCATGATGCCGTTCGTCGAGACGCTCTGCCGCCAGGCCGACACCATCGTGCGCGCGGCGGCTCAGGCCTCGCAGTCACCGAACAGCCTGCAATCGTTGCAGCGGGAACAGACAGCCCTCCGCGAACGGGTAGTACAGTCGGGAATGAGCCATCTCGTGAGTTCTCCTGTCACGACGGCCTTCGTACGAAGCCTCCATAATGACAACGTCAAAGGATTGGAACGGATGGCCCGGCATCATGCGCTGGCCTACCGCCACTGGAGGCGGCATCTCGAAGAGATTCACAAACTGCTTACCCAGAGAACATCGAAATCAATGCAGCGTTCATTTCCAATGTTCACCGGTTCACTGGCCGCGCACTCCGGATAGACGGTTGTTCACTCGCGCCCATTCTGCGCGCTGAAGAAAAAGGAGCGTTATGCACGTCATGCTTGATCAGGAACACTGGGAAGTCGCCGATGCCAGAACACTCGGCGACGTGCTTGCCGATATCAGCGAGAGATCTCATGCACGTTCGCGTCTGATCACATCGCTGATCGTCGACCAGCGGTCTATCACGGACCGTGATCTCGATCCCGATTTCCTTCGCGAACCCGTCGCACGTTTTTCACATCTGACGGCAACGTCACAAACGCTGGACGATGTCATGCGCGGAGCGGCGCAATCGATTCAACAGTACGCCACCCTTTTGCGAAGTGATGCCAGAGAATTAGCCGCCGAGTTCAGGATGGGAGAAGAACGTCTCGCTTCATTGGACGCGTGGCTGGGCAAACTGGCCGACTATATCGAACTCGTCGAATCCGGACGGCGGACGGCTCCCTCCAGCAAAGCTCTCACTCCGTGGGTTCAAGAATTGCTGGAGGCGAGGGCAGAGAGAGATGTCGTCCGACTGGCCGACCTCCTCGAATATGAGCTGATCCCCAGATTGGAGTATTAAGATGTTGCTGCCCGTTGTTGTTCATTCGTGCATCCCCTTCATGTATTCGATCGTTGCATCGGACGCCTCAAGTCCTGAACGCTTCGTCCGATAAGAGGTGCAACGGCTCTACAGGAGTAGAGAGAGAAGACGCTTCTGCACGGACGCGGAAGCGAGACAAGGACAGTATCAGCAGTCGGCAAGGAGGAAGCATCCATGTCATTAATCATTAACAACAACCCGGCATCAATTTCTGCGCAGCGGAATTTGTCGGTCAGTTCCGACCAATTGGGACGTTCGGTCGAACGTCTCTCATCCGGCCTTCGGATTACCCGAGCTGCAGACGATGCCGCCGGTCTCGGATTGTCTGAATCCTTGCGGGCGCAGATCCGCAGCATCAACCAGTCCGTCCGGAACTCATCGGACGGTATCAGCTTGACGCAGATCGCCGACGGAGCCGCGGCGACGATCGGCAACCTGCTGTCGCGTCTTCGTGAGTTGTCGTCCCAATCCGCCAGCGGCACGGTCGGTAACACTGAGCGGTCCTACATCGATCAGGAGTTTGTGGCGTTGCGTTCGGAAATCGATCGTATCGCGCAGGTCACGGAATTCAACGGTCAGGCGCTGACGAGCGGTAGCTCCATCAGCTTCTCCATCGCCATCGGATTCCGGAGCGGAGCGGGGAACACCCAGACGCTGAATCTCAACGACATCACAACCAGCTCACTCGGCATCAGCTCGGTGAACGTGTCGACGTCGGCCAATGCGAGCAGCGCGCTGGCGAACATCGACAGTGCGATCAGCGCCGTCGCAACCGCCCGCGCCGAATACGGTTCGATTCAGAACCGCTTCGAAGCGACGATCGCGAACCTGCAGGTGACGAGCGAAAACCTCACCGCAGCAGAATCGCGTATCCGCGACGCAGATATCGCCCATGAAACGGCCTTGTTTACAAAGAACCAGATTCTGGTGCAAACCGGCATCTCGGTTCTGGCACAGGCCAACAACCTTCCGCAACAGGCTCTGGCCTTGCTGCAGAGGTAGTAAGAGAAGGGACGGCCGCTCATAGTGAGCGGCCGTCCCAATCGTAGGTTCACACGGAGTCTGCCATGATTA
>OMJA01000123.1 GCA_900299245.1 Nitrospiraceae bacterium
ATGGCTACGTTTGCGTATGTGGGACGAAGCAAGTCCGGAGCAGTCAGGAAGGGTGAACTCGTGGCCAAGAGCCGCGATGAGGCCGTAGACCAACTTCGGAAGCAAAGCGTGGTAGTGACGAGCCTCGAGGAGAAAGGGGCGAAGGAAGGCTTCAAGCGGGGGTGCGGCAACGGGATGGCGGAGAAGGATTGGGTGGTGTTCACCCGCCAGTTCGGGACGATGATCAACGCGGGGTTGCCCTTGATTCAGTGCCTGGAGATTCTCTCAACCCAGTCCGAGAATGCGACGTTGCGGAAGGCTGTCGGTGAAATCAAGGGGCAGGTCGAGGGGGGCTCGACCTTTTCCGATGCGTTGCGGAAACATCCGAAGATTTTCGACGATCTCTACTGCAACATGGTGAACGCCGGCGAAGTCGGCGGTCTGCTCGATACGATTCTCGGTCGGCTTTCCAAACACATCGAAAAGGCGATGAAGCTGAAGTCACAGATCAAGAGCGCCATGGTGTACCCGGCGGCCATTTGCGGTATCGCGGCGATTGTCATCACGGTATTGATGATCTGGGTTATTCCGGTATTCGAGAAAATGTTCAAGGAAATGTCGGGCGGGAAGATGGCGTTGCCGGCACCGACCCAGTTGGTCATCGATATGAGCAACTTCGCCCAGTCGTACTGGTTCATCATTCTCGGCGCGATCATCGGCGGCGTGATCGTATTTAAAAAATACTATGCGACGGCTCAGGGCAGGTTGACGGTCGACAAGCTTGTGCTGAAGCTGCCGGTGTTCGGCGATTTGATCCGCAAGGCATCGGTGGCCAAGTTTACGCGAACGCTGGGGACGTTGATCACGAGCGGCGTTCCTCTGCTCGAGGCCTTGTCGATCTGTGCGAAAACGGCCGGCAATAAAGTCATCGAAAATGTGTTGATGGACGCCCGGGTCAGCATCAGCGGAGGAAAGACGATTTCCGAGCCGCTGGCGAAGAGCGAGACGTTCCCCAAAATGGTGACCCACATGATTGCCGTCGGCGAATCAACCGGTGCGCTGGATAACATGCTCGGCAAGATCGCCGATTTTTACGAGGATGAAGTTGATGCGGCCGTGACGAACCTGACGGCGTTGTTGGAGCCGATGATGATGGTATTTCTCGGCGTCACCGTCGGCTTTATCGTCATTGCCATGTATCTGCCGATCTTCACGATGGCGTCCGCAATCGGGTAGGGTTTTAACGGATGGTACAGCGGGCGCTGGCGACAGAGTGCGCCGGCGCCCGCCACTGCTCCGTTGAAATGCCGGTTTCTCTCCGGCACCTGAAATGACGCCGACGGTATCCTGCCCTCTTTCTGAGACTTCGCTGAGCGGATTTCTCCTCCAAGTCCGGAGTTTCTGTGGTTGAAATTAAAGCACGCATCCAATGGTTAATGGGGCTGAGGGTCCTGGTTGTGACGCTCCTGCTCGGGCTTTCTCTGACGTTTCAAGTCACCAGAGGAGAGCAGGTCGAGACCTTCTACAGCCTGATCGTGTTTACCTACGCGGTCACCATTCTATATGCGCTCGTGCTTCGCTATGTGAACACCGCCGACGCGCTCGTTCAATTGGCCTGGGTGCAAATCGGCGTTGATTTCCTACTCGAAACTGTCCTCATTGCGAGAACCGGTGGAATCGAGAGCCCGTTTCTCGTGCTGTATGTGATCTCCGTGACGCTGGCCAGCCTGGTGCCCAGACGGAAAGTCGGGCTCCTCACGGCCAGCCTGTGCGTGATCCTCTTTGGCCTACTGACGAACCTGCAATTGTACGGACTGACTGAAGCCTGGGGCTGGCTGCCTCGCACCCGATTGAGTGCGCCCGAAACACTTCAGACATTCGGCGTGCACAGTCTGGCCTTGCTGGTGGTAGGGTTTTTGAGCGGTCTGCTGACCGAACAGCTTCAGCGGGCGGATCATTCGCTCAAGGAAAAGGAGCAGGGGCTCAGCCGGCTTCAGGCGTTTCACGAAAATATCGTTCACAGCATCAGCAGCGGCGTCTTTACGACGGATGAAGAGGGACGAATCACCTCATTCAATCCCGCCGCCCAGGAAGCAACGGGGCACAATTTGGCGCAGGTTCAGGGCCGCCCCTGGCGTGATGTGTTCAATTGGCATCCCGATCGACCGCTGGACATGCAGGATGATGGGGCTGCGAACATGCGGTTCGAAGTGGAGTGCACGCGTGCGGACGGGAATCGCCTGGTACTGGGTATGACACTGTCGCCGCTTCAGGAACAGGGACGGACGACAGGCATGGTCGGTGTCTTTAAGGATCTGACGCAGATCCGTGATCTTGAAGAGGAGATGCGGCGAAAAGACTGGTTGGCCAGCCTAGGCGAAATGTCGGCCGGGATGGCTCATGAAATCCGCAATCCGCTCGGCGCGCTGGCCGGGGCGATGCAGATGCTGCGGAAGGATCTGCATGCGGATGAGACGAGTCAGCGGCTGATGGACATCGCCATCCGCGAGGCGACTCGGCTGGACACGATCATCACGGAATTTCTTCAGTACGCGCGGCCGCCGGCCCTCAATTTGGGGGAGCATGATTTAAACAAACTCCTTGCTGAGACGCTTGATCTGGTACAACATGAAGCTCGAACGAGAACGAATATCCGTATCGAAGCGAAGTCGTCTCCCGACGCACTGGTCGGGCAGGTCGATCAGGATCAACTCAAGCAGGTGTTCTGGAATCTTGCGACCAATGCATTCGATGCCATGCCGAATGGCGGACAATTGACGATCTCGACCGGCTGTCGGTCTATCGATGTCGGAGGAAGAAAAGGGGATGTCATCGAGATTTCCTTTCAGGATACCGGCGAGGGCATCTCGAAGAAAAACCTCGACAACATCTTTCTTCCGTTCTTCACGACCAAAAAGCAGGGCTCCGGTTTGGGGCTTGCGGCGGTGCATCGGATCGTTGATTTGCACGGCGGCTGGATCAAGGTCGAAAGCCGGGAGCGCGAGGGGTCGCGATTTGTGGTCTGTTTGCCTCGGTCGGCCGTTGGCGGCGTGAGGCTCTGGCACGAAGGTAGGGAACCGTGGAAAAGATCCTAGTCGTCGATGACGAACAGAGTTTACGGGAAGTTTTGAGCATCATGCTTAAGCGGGCCGGGTATGCCGTCACTAGTGTGTCCGACGGCGAAGAGGCGATCGAGCAGGTGCAGAAAGAAATTTTCGACCTGGTGATCACCGATCTGCGGATGCCCAAGGTGGACGGGATGGAAGTCCTGCGGGCCGTCAAGTCCGCGTCGCCGGAAACCGTGGTGTTGATCATCACGGCGTTTGCTACGGCTGACTCGGCCGTGGAGGCCATGAAGCAGGGGGCGTACGACTATCTGACGAAGCCCTTTCAGGTTGATGAAGTGCAATTGATCATCCGGAATGCGCTCGAGAAGCGCCGGTTGACGACCGAGAATATCTTGTTAAAGCGCGAGATGGCGAGTCAGTCGTCCTTCGCTCAGCTGGTCGGACAGAGCGAGGCGATGCAGAAGGTGTTCGATGTGGTCAAGAAAGTGGCCGACTCCAAGAGCAACGTCCTGATTTGCGGCG
>OMJA01000124.1 GCA_900299245.1 Nitrospiraceae bacterium
CCGCCAGCCCCACCACCCACCCCGCGCGCACGCCCACCAAGCCGAGCGAAAGGTTCACCGCCGGCACCACCCGCCGTATCAAAACCGGTTACGGCAGCTCAACCAGTGCAGCCCGTAACACCGGGGATCGCAGGGCTGGACAAGAGCCCAGCGCCCGAACCGCACAGCCTATCGAAAAACGCTTCCCCATCTCTGGCAGCCGATCAACCGGTACCCGCAGTATTACCGGGGATCCCTACGCTCAATTGGGATCTGGTGCAGGAAGAAGTGGCGGCATCGCATCCCCGTTTTGCGCCTTACTTAGAAGCCGGGCGCTTTGTCTCGCTGGAGGGGGGGCAAGTCACGATCGGCTTCACTAAGCAGGCCGCACTCGCTCGCTCGCGGATGGAAAAGGAAGATAACCTCCTCGCACTGGCTGCGCTCTGCGAGCGGCAGGTCGGGCAACCGGTACGCATCCGTGTCATCGAGCTGACCGATTCCGATCCGCCGGGGCTGACGATGGCGCAAGTCCGGGCGGCCAAGGAACAGGAGCAGCGCGTGGTATTGCTTGAGCGGGCGCGGGCCAATCCGGTCGTGAAACAGGCCATGGACATCTTTGGTGCGGATCTCGCCGCGGTGCGCACTGTGGCACAGAAGGAGACAGGCGAATGAAAAATCCCTTTGGCAATATGTCCAACATTTTGAAGCAAGCTCAGGCCATGCAAGAACAAATGGCCAGGATCCAGGAACAGGCCGCCACTAAAACGGCCGTCGGCACGGCAGGAGGCGGCGGGGTCACGGTGACCGCCAACGGCGCGATGCAGATCGTGAGCGTGGCCATCGATCCCGAAGTCGGTAAAAGCGGCGATGTCGACATGCTCCAGGATCTCGTGCTGGCCGCAACCAACGATGCGCTCCGGAAAGCGAAAGACCTGATGGAGCAGGACATGAAAGCTATTACGGGCGGGATGAAGATGCCGGGACTCTTCTAGTTTATGGAACGCAGAGGCAAAGGAACGTATGGCCGTTGATCAACAGGGGCTGCTGGCCCGGCTCGTGAAAGAACTCGTCCGGCTTCCGGGCGTGGGACAGAAAAGCGCCCAACGGCTGGCCTTCCACCTGCTCAAGGCCGACCGGGAGGATGCGCTCCGGCTGGCTGACGCGATCCATGCCGTCAAGGACGGACTGGCATTCTGCCGCCAATGCCGGAATATCGCCGAAGGCGAGTTGTGCGAATTCTGCCTCGACCCCAAACGGGACCACACCAAAATCCTCGTCGTGGAAGAGCCCAGTACGACCTACGCAATTGAACGGGCGGCCGGCTATCGCGGTCTCTATCACGTTCTGCTGGGCACCCTCTCCCCGCTCGACGGCATCGGCCCGGGAGATATTCGGGCAGAAGAGCTGGTTGAGCGGGTCAAGCTCGGCGGCGTGGATGAAGTCATTCTCGCGACCAGCCCGACCATTGAAGGAGAAGCGACCGCGATCTATCTTACGCGACTGCTCAAGCCGTTCGTCACCCGTGTCTCGCGTATCGCCTATGGCATTCCCGTCGGCATGGATATCGAGTATGCCGACGAAGTCACGTTGCTGAAGTCGATCGAAGGCCGGCGGGATCTGTAGACTCGCCGCCCCGACATCATTCCCGTTGACCGGTTCTTTCGACGGCTGATATAGTCCCCGCTCGGTCGAGAGTAACGGAGCCAGCATCCATGAAGGCACCTGCCCCTCGAAAAAAGGCCGCCGCATCGCGTACCGCACCGTCGCGTAAGAAAACCGCCGTTCGCACCGTCTCCTCCAACGCGAAGAAAGCGTCTGCCCCGAAGACGTCCGCCAAGTATCCCGACATTCGACGAGCTCTTGAACGGCAGCGGGCCGATCTGCTCGAAGAGGTCGGCGATGTGCTGACGCAGCACAAGACGCCGGAAGCCTTGCCGGATGTGAGCGATCAGGCCTCGGCCGAAGAAGATCAGCGTTTTTCCATGCGGATCATGGAACGCGAGCAGAATCTGCTGAAGAAGGTCAACGAAGCCCTGGAGCGGATGAAGAACCAGACCTACGGAATCTGCGAACAGTGCGGTGAGGACATTCCCTACAAGCGGCTCAAAGCCCGCCCCGTGACAACATTCTGCATCGAATGCAAAACGCTTCAGGAACAGAAAGAGCAAGCCCGCCGGTAGCCGGCCCGCTCCCATCTCCTGGTCACGGTTTTTTCAGAACCTTCAAGCGTTCAATGACACGGGCAACCCGCCCTTCTTCTTCTGGAATTCCCTCGACGAGAGCAAGGAAGGTTTCATATTCGGCCACTGCCCGTTTCGGATTCGTCGGCTCGTAAGCCTCCGCCAGATTGTACCGGGCCATGGCATAGTTCGGACGCAGGATGACCGCTTTTTCAAACAGACTCATTGCCGCGGTCTTTTCACCGAGCTTATTGTGGACGGCCCCCAGATTGTTCATGACTTCTGGAACATTCGGCCGGATGGCAAGCGACTGCAGCATTTCCACTTTCGCTTTCTCCAGCTGTCCCTTCGCATCGAGGGATACCCCTAACCGGTGGTGTGCTTCCGCCAGCCACACCTTATTGGTAAACCCGCTCGCGATCGACTTCCGGTAGGCATCCGCCGCAACATCGTAATTCTTATCCTTGCAGTATGCCAATTGCGCCGTCTGTCCTCGTGCGAACTGTTGCAACGAGGCAAACAGCTCTTTGTCTTCGCTCCCCTGGCTTTCAATGGTCATCCCGGTTTTGCCGCCGGCCGGCTGCCTGAGCCGGTCGAGAAATTCTCGCCGATACGGTGAAAACAGCCGGACATAGGGATCAATCGTGAACGAAGCCGCGAGGAGAATCCGCTGCTCACGGTTGCCGGTCACCAGATATTCAACCGTGGTTTTCTCATCGCCTGTATCGAAAATGGCGCTGGTGTCCATATTGGCCTTCGTCGCCAGCTGCGACACGTTCAAATAGAACTCCAGTTGAGGCTTCAACGCCGACAATGTCTTCCTCAAGACCGGAAACGGCTCGAGATCCAATCCACTCGGGAATATGAAGATCGCCCCCACCAGCAAGCCATCTTCATCGAAGAAATACGTCTCGTCTGCATGCGAGGGGCTATGTGCGGCAGGATAGAGTAATTCCTGACCGCTTCCCCAGGATCTCGCAGAGAATGTTTGGAGCGGGACTTTTTTCAACACGTCCGGCTTGCGATCGCACAGATCCGCCGTCTTTTTGAGTAGAACGAGGTCGCTCTCGGACGGAGGGAGTTCAGGTCTGACGACAGGAGCCTGACCGCTACATCCGGCAGTCAGACCGAGAAGGAGACCGATCCCTGCGAGAGTCATGAGTCGGTTGCGATGCGGCATACCCCTCCGGCCGGCAATGATGCATCTCGAGCTATTGAAACTTACATGAATCCGGCGGGCTTTGCGAACAGGCATGAAAAAGCCCGCTCCCCTTATCGGGAGAGCGGGCTTTGAGTATCGGTTGCGAGATCTGGCTAGCGACGCTGTGCGTCCAACATATTATCTTCTGCTGTGTACCCGAAGAGATACGGAAACGCACCGCCAAGAGTGTAGAGCGGACGATTCACCGCGTAATCCAGCGCTTGGCCGACCGGATGAAACATGAAACCCAACCAGCGGATCGGGTTATCGTTAATGGCACTACCCGCCGTAGGATCTGAATATACCAATGCCGTACTGTCCAGCACGTTATAAATGCTGGTCGGAGGCGTATACTCTCTATCAGCACTTGCCGTACCGGCTTGATTGGTCGTTCCGCATCCTGTTGCCAGCACCGCCATCAACACGACACCCATTGTCCAGGATATTGGTCGCATACATAACCTCACTTTGTTCGATCCATCGACGTGGTCTAAGCAATCCCCGAAATACAGTGTGAAGTGTAGCCGACATCCCCGATTCTGTCTAGAAACCAGGCAATTATCGAACGAGTCCAGCCGGACGGTGATTGGGGGGGAGGAATCTGGAAAGACATGGTGGGCGATACAGGGATCGAACCTGTGGCCTCTTCCGTGTGAAGGAAGCGCTCTACCACTGAGCCAATCGCCCATGCGGATTAAGTCTAGCACGGAGCAATTCGCCGGTTCAATCGCAGAGATAGAAGATTCCGGCCATCGGATTCCGCAGCACCGGCTGCCTTGACTTCGCTGAAACTCGGTTTCTAGAATGCATCCTTCCCATTTTTCCTGAGAGGAGCTTGTGCAGGCATGCGAGATGACATCGTCATCATAGGGGGTGGTCTGGCCGGATCCGAAGCAGCCTGGCAGGCCGCGAATCGAGGTGCCAAGGTAACGCTCTATGAGATGCGCCCCAAAGAGATGACGAAAGCACATAAAACGGGCGGCTTGGCCGAATTGGTCTGCTCCAACTCGCTCGGATCAGCCGATCCATTGAACGCCCCCGGCATCCTCAAAGAGGAAATGCGACGGCTGGGGTCGCTGATTATTGCTTCCGCCGAACAAGCCAGAGTACCGGCCGGGTCGGCACTGGCCGTCGACCGCGATCAATTTTCGCTCGCGATCACCCGAGCCCTGGAAAGCCATCCCAATGTCCGTATTCTGCATGAAGAGATCTCGGAAATTCCGACGGACTGCCTCTGCATCATCGCCACAGGCCCCCTGACATCGGATAAACTATCGGCGGCGATCCGCGCCGTGACACAATCACAGCACTTGTATTTCTTCGATGCCATCTCGCCGATTATCGACGCCGAGTCGATCAATATGGAGGTCGTCTTCGCCGCGTCACGCTATGACAAGGGAGGCGCGGACTATCTGAACTGCCCGATGGACGACGCCCAATACAACGCGTTTTACGACGCACTGATGGCGGCAGAAAAAGTACAGCCGAAAGAGTTTGAGAAGACGCCCTATTTTGAAGCTTGCATTCCCATCGAGGTCATGGCTGAACGGGGGCGGCAAACCCTGCTCTTCGGCCCGTTGAAACCCGTCGGCTTGGAAGACCCCCGAACCGGGAAACGGCCGACCGCGGTGATCCAGCTCCGGACCGAAAACGTCCATCGAACCTGCTACAACATCGTCGGCTTTCAGACCAAGCTGACGTACGCGGAACAGAAACGTGTGTTTCGCATGATCCCCGGCCTGGAGCAGGCGGAATTTCTCCGCTACGGCAGCCTGCATCGCAACACCTTCATCAATTCGCCTCAATTGCTCCTGAATACATTGCAGTTCAAATCGCGCGGCACCCTGTTCTTTGCCGGCCAGTTGGTCGGGGTGGAGGGCTATACCGAATCCGCCGCAATGGGCGGCTTCGCGGGCATCAATGCGGCACGGGCCCTTGCAGGCCTGCCCCTGGTCACACCGCCCCCCACCACGGCGCACGGCTGCCTGGTCGGCCACGTGTCCTCTTCCGATCCGAAACATTTCCAGCCAATGAATACAAATTACGGCCTTTTCCCGCCTCTCGCCCAGCCGGTCAGGGATAAAGAAAAGAAACGGCAGCTCATTGCTCAGCGGGCACGTGAGGATTTCGAGAGATGGACGACGCAATCCGCGCTTTCATGACCTTTCTCACCGTCGAGCGGCAGGCCTCACCGGAAACCATCCGAAGTTACCGTTCCGATCTTCGACAGCTCGCGACCTTTCTCGAACAAGCCCGGCCTTCTCCGCAAGCGCAACCCATGGTCGCCATCCGCGACGTGACCACAGATTCGCTACGCGCGTATTTACAGTGGCTTGACCGCAAGGGTGAAAAAGCGTCCTCGCTCGGGCGCAAACTCGCCTGCCTGAGAAGTTTCTTCCGATTCCATGTTCGCGAAGGAACCGTCGAAAAAAATCCGGCCGACGGCATCCGAAGCCCCAAGCTCCCGAAAACCCTGCCACAGGTGCTGACGAAAGACGATGCCAACGTCCTGATGGAATTCCCCGTCGGGCAAACACCACTATCGCTGCGGGATCGGGCCATCCTGGAAACACTGTATTCCACCGGCGCCCGCGTGAGCGAAGCCGTCGCACTCAACCTCGGCGATCTGAACCGGTCCGACGGACTCGTCCACCTGCGCGGCAAGGGCCGGAAGGAACGGATCGTTCCGGTCGGCGACGTCGCACTCCAGGCGATCCACGCGTATCGGGCCTCGTTAACGCAGGCCACGGCGGATGATCGACCGGCAACCCCCCTGTTTTTGAACCACCGAGGCGGCCGATTGACCGCGCGCAGCGTCGCCCGCCTCGTCGCCCGTTACTCAAGCCGCCTGGCAGGCGGAGCCGTCAGTCCCCATGCGCTCCGCCACTCCTATGCGACTCACCTCCTCGACGAAGGTGCAGATCTCCGCGCGATTCAAGAGCTGCTAGGGCATGCCTCGCTCAGTACGACTCAAAAATATACCCACCTGGCAACCGACCAGCTGATGGCCGTCTATGACCGCGCTCATCCCCGGGCCAGATCGGCCAAAACGACTCCGGAAGAGAAAGACGGTCCCGCAACTTGAACACCCGCCAACAGCCTCGGGGTCAGGGAATACCGACGACCATATTGCATAAAAATTCGTCCTTCATGGAGCACAACGGGATTGTGTTTCTGGATGAAATTGATATATTCACGGACCTCCGGCCGGTGTGCGCCACGGCAGGTCGTCGGAATGCGGTCCCGGCATCCCCTGAGAACTAGGAGCAGCCCATGAATAGACTGATTAAAAAAGCCAATATTCTGATCGAGGCGCTGCCCTACATCCGCACCTTCCGTGGCAAAACAGTGGTGATCAAGTACGGCGGCCATGCCATGACCGAGACCGCGCTCAAGGAACGGTTCGCGGAAGACATTGTGCTCCTCAAATACGTCGGCCTCAATCCGGTGATCGTGCATGGCGGAGGCCCCCAGATTGACAAGATGCTCACCCGGCTGGGGATCGAGGCCAAATTCCGCCACGGCGTCAGGATCACCGACGCAGCCACCATGGAAATCGTGGAGATGGTCCTGGCCGGAAAAATCAATATGGAAATCGTCGAGCTCCTGAATCGCCACGGGGGGCGCTCCGTGGGTCTGAGCGGAAAAGACGGGGGGCTGATTATGGCGCAGCCGCTCACGGCCAAATCCTGGGCAAAAAGTCTGGGCAAGGATCTGGAAGGCGACGACGAGGGGGATTTCGGACTGGTCGGCGAAGTGCAGTCCGTCGATCCCAGCCTCGTCCTCAAACTCCAGCAGGATCACTACATCCCGGTAATCGCGCCGATCGGAACGGACAAGGAAGGCAATACCTACAACATCAACGCCGACCTCGTAGCCGGTTCCATTGCCGCCTCGCTCCACGCGGAAAAGCTGGTGATGATGACCGACATCAAGGGAATCCG
>OMJA01000125.1 GCA_900299245.1 Nitrospiraceae bacterium
CATATTCGAGAGCGGCTTGATGGAATGTTCGGCAAACTCATCCTCCATCAGCCGCCGAGACTTTCCGACCCCCGCCAGCCCCATATGGCCAATATAGGGTTCGGGCGTCACGAAGTAGATGGGCACTTTTTTCCGCAGTTTCTTTTTGCGCAAATCAGCGTCGAGGATAAAGGCCATCTCATAGGCAGGACCGAAGCAGGAGGCTCCCTGAGCGGCTCCGACCACGATCGGACCGGGATCCTTGAGAAAGCCCTGATAGGCGCCCCAGGCCTGTTCCGCATGGTCCACATTGCAGACCGACTGGGTGTACCCGCTGGGGCCGAGCCCCGGGACTGCGCCGAAGTTTAATTTCGGCCCCGTCGCGATAATCAGATAGTCGTATGGCACCTCCCCTTTCGAGGTGATCACCCGATTCTGCTCCGGCTCGATCCGGTCCGCCGTTGCATGGATATACTCGATTCCCTTTTTCTCCAGCACCGGCCCCAGCGCGAAACTGATGTCCTTCCGTTTGCGCCAACCGACCGCCACCCAGGGATTCGACGGCACAAAGTGGAAGGACTCCACGTTCGAAATCACCGTCACCCGATGCTTCTGGTCCAGGAGTTCCCGCGCTTCATAGGCCGCCGGCAACCCTCCGATCGACGCTCCGATGATCACCACTCGTGCCATGGAATCCTCCCTTCTCAGAAGCCGTCCGCTCTCAACACATGTGGACACATCCATCCTCCAAGGTATGAGTCTTCGCGCGTGAAATGGATTCAGCCTTTACTCGCCGTGCTGCCTTCTCGTGATGCTTCGACTATACGCTTATGCTGACAGCTGACGGCTATTGCCCCACTCCGAACCGGTACATATCGTGACACGTCGTGCAGCGGGCGGTCATATTCGACAGGCGTTGCAGAATCTGCTGAGAGGTTTCTTTGTTTGCGACGGCATCAGCCAGGGCATCCATATCGCGGTGGATCGACATCCCCATCTGCCTGAAGGAAAGCGGCAGTTTCGCCATGATCGCCGGATTCACATCGACCGCCATTCCCATCCCTGCGGCGCGGGCGGCTTGCTCGATCTGCTGCCGATCCGCAGCCTGATCCTGCCCCGCCACACCGGTGACGACACCATGCACCGCTTTCAGCAATTGCCGCATCTCTCCGAGAATCAGATCGCGCTCGCTTGGAGCCAGGCTGATCTCCATACGGCCGTCGGTTCCTTTCACCGTCCAGCCCTTCACGAAGAACCAGCCGGCCCCGGCCACCGTGACGACCCACAGAAGGACCGCAACAACACCCATCTGCATTTTCATTTCTTTCCCCATCACGGAGCCGTGACAGAATGACCCGTCACCCCGGCGCCATAGTCATACACAAGACTTCCGCCATAGTAACTGGCAACCAGCATCACCACGACTCCTGCGATTCCCAATAGCCGCGCGATCATCCCCTGCTCACGAATCCACCCAAGCCATGCGGCCACCCGCAAGCCCGACAAGGCGGCGAAGATCCAGAACGTCGCGTACCCCAGCACTTCGTGAAGCTCGATTGCCCGCTCGGGTACCCCGCTATGCTCGACCGCGTCTTCCGCCATCCCTCCCGAGATCACCGATACTCCCGCCCCGGCAAAGCCCAGCACGAGCGTGTAGAGACTGGCGACTCGGCAGTCTTCCGGACGCCACTTGCTCCCCAGTAGATCAAAAAACACCGCCGCCGAGAGCAGCGCGATCGGAAAATGCACCAACATGGGATGGATAGGATGCATACCTGCTCTCCTTTAGCTGAGCGCCATGGTTCGTGGGTGAGTGCAAGGGAAAGACCGGAATAGCAGAACTGAGGTAATAGACGTTCTATTCAGCAAAATCCTACGGTTACCCTGCCTCGACGGCAGATCACCGGCCTGGCAGGGGAGTCTTTCCCCAGCGCCATGAATGGCACTGTCGCGGAACGGGTCAGTTTCGCTGAGGAAACGATTGAGCAAGAAAGGCAGGATCAGACGATGAACAACCGGTCGTTTCTGATGATATGGCCCTCGCCGCCCGTGCTCGTCATCAGGACCGGACCAGCACTACGGCGGCGAACAATACGGCCAGCGACAGCAGAAGCGCGACACGAGGCAACCAGGCGGCGGCGGCGAGTATGCTCCGATCGGCGGCCGTCCGCTTGTCAGGCATCTGAGCCAGGATCTCCCGGACCCGGGGACCGAGCACCAGATCGTGCGCAAGGGTCATCAGCAACAGCACGGCGACCAGCGAGAGCTTGATCCCCAAGGGAGACGGCCAGCGAGCCGGTTCAAACAGCGACCATCCATGGGAAAGAATCAGCATGGGACCGGTCAACAGAAGGAGCGCCACGGCCCCCCAGACGACCAGACGAAACCGCTTGGCGGTGGTCCTGAACAGCACCCCGGCATCAGGCTTTGACACCAGCGAACGGTAGGAGGGAGCCAGCACCAGGGAAAGAAAAATCGTCCCTCCGATCCAGCTGATGGCCGCGATGAGATGAATCCAGACGAGCGTAAATGGCGTCATGATGACTGCGACTCTACGATTTCTGCACGACACCCATCAAGGGGGCAGACGACTTGACACAGGATGGGATAACGGGAAGGGCGCGCTGAGCTTCACTCAGCGCGCCGGATTCTTCAACCCCGATCGCTCACAGGGCATCGCCCACGAGGATCCTCACCCGCCTGTCCCGTCAGAACGAAATCCCGACATACGGACCGACCTGGAAATAATCGTTCACCGTGTTGGTCATGCGGGCCGTCAGATGATAGCGGGCATCGACACCAAGCTTGAGCGCCTTCCACACCTGCACCTCAAATCCCGCGCCGAACTGCACACCCATATCGAGATACTGGGTCTTGTTCGAAGGCGGACTGATCACATGAAAATCCAGTCCGATCGGGATAATCCAGGGCCGAAACATGCTGCCTTCCATGAATTTAATCTTCGGCGCCACATTGATGGTCATCATCGTGAGCTGGACTTCCTGCGGGTCGACAGTGGGACAGGTACCGCCGAGCGTACAGGTCGCGATACTCCCCGCGGCGTTGTTCACCCGATGGGAATTAATCCGGTTGAACTGCAACCCGATTTCCCCCAGGACCGAGGTCTTCTCCAATGCCCCCCACACATCCTTGGAGAGCATCAAGTCAAGACCTGCGCCCGCATACCACCCGGTATTGCCCCCGTTGACGGAACCTGCTCCCAGCACCCCGTTCGTATCCGTAAAGATCTGCGAGCCGCGATCCCGGTTCAAGTTCATGAACCCGCCCTTGAAGAAGACCTGATTCCCGTTTCCGAACTCCTCAGCCGAAACCGGCGATACACCAGAGGCAGCGAGCCCCCCGGCGATCGCAACTCCGGCACACCACACTCCGATGCTCCGTACGACTCCCCGAACCTGCATCATGTTCCCCTCCTTGATGTGATACCGAAGCGCCTGATCGGCTCTCCGGCTGGCTTCCTGTCTTGCCCTTGCCGGCCTCAGGCAGGAGCAGCGTAAGCACGTGGTTGACCCCTCTGAACATCCTGAACGTTCCTTGTCTTAGCCCTGCTGCGATCGCTGCACACATTGGCCCCGCACCCTGTCCCCCACTGACGCTCTTCGTCACACCTGCAAAATGCACCGGCTGATTCGCCGCTTCTGCACGGCGGTCAATCGCATTTCGGCCAACACGAATAGCAGCCGCTCCTCGCAGGCAATGTGTTCGCGATAGCGGAGAATCAGGGCGCGAATCTCTGCATTCACCGTCCGCAATCCGCCGAGCGTCTTGACCGCCGCCGAATCCGGGCCGTCGGCCCGCCTTCCCCCGAGCTTCCTCATGACCGATGCCGCATCGGCTTTCAGCATTCGATGATCGTCCAGGAAACTCTGAAACTGCTTCTGCCCCTCCTGCTTCCGGCCGAGGACACGTTGGAGGTCCCCGACCAACACCTCTTCCCGCTTGAAATGCACCTCCACAGGACCGGTAAAGAACTGGAACAATTCACGTAATGTAGTCCGATCCGTTTCCTTTGCCGTCCCACGCCCGACCGCGCGGGACCCCATCGCCGCCTCGATCATGGCCAGTTGGTCCAGAATCAGTCCGTGCTCTCGTTTGAGCAGGGCCACCGGATCAATGGCGAGACTGGTTCGTCTGCTTGCTTGAGGCACCATCGTTCCGGTTTCCCGAGTACGAAAGCTCGACTATGCGAGCAACGCGACTGCCTTATGCCGCGCGCACTGTACCGAACAGACAGCGGGCTCACACTGGGATCGGCCGGTTCGAACCATGATTTATCTCAATGTTTCAGATAGGCCATTAGGCCTATAGCGAGAAGTCGCAATCTGTGAACAACTGATCGCTAGAACGTCTCGGGAATAGAGGAATGGTTGCGCAGTGGAGACACAGATGCGGGATTCCGGAGAGAGGATGCGATGAGGCAACGCGGACGACGGGGAGTCAAAACGAACGGTCTTCCCGGGCGGATGGCTGAACACTGCGAGCTAAAGGCTTCTGCTAGCGACGGGCAATTTTCTCGAGGCGGTCCGGATTCAGCAAGGTGATGGTTCGTCCATCGATAGTGAGCAATTCCTCATCCCGAAACACGCCAAGCAGGCGAATGGCGCTTTCAACCGTGATCCCAGCCATCTCGGCCACCTCTTCCCGCTTGAGCGTGAGCCCGACCCGAACATGATCGTCGTCTTTCTTGCCGAATCGATCGCCGAGGTCCAGCAGCAGGCCGGCCAGCCGCTCGCGGGCCGTCTTGAAGGTGAACTGATCGAGATGATCCATATTGACTCCCACCTCTTTGCTGAGGAGTTGGATCAGCTTGATCGCCAGTTGAGGATTTCTGCCGATGACATCGAGGTAGCGTTCCTTGTCGATGACACAGACTTGAGAAGGCTCCAATGTCTCGCACGTCACTTCATGAAGCGCGCCATCTCCGAAGATGTGTTTCTCGATCAACTCACCGGGACCCAGGATCCTGACGATCTGCCGCTGGCCCCGCGCCGACGAGCGTGTCAGTTTGACCTTACCCGTGCAGAGCACATAGAGGCCCAGGCATACATGGCCTTCATAAAAGACGGTCTGGTGAGGTGCGTATTCGAGAGTGCGTTTGATTTTCTGGAATTCGGCGAGATCCTTGCCTTCAATGTCGCACAGCACCACCTTCGAGCGAAGCCCACAGGTATCGCAATTCTCGATGAGACAAGGCTTCCGTTTCACAAGTTACCGATCCTTGCGCCAACCCAATACCGTGCGTGTGATGGAGCACCTCTCGAAACAAGACCACTGAGCATGGTCACGCCGACACCAGATGAACTCATTTCTCAACCGGCGGCAGGATCGTGGCCGTTGCCCTGACGCGACATGAAGACACGTATGCGGGCGACGGATTATTCCCCGTCGCCGCAATTCCGTCTGGAGCGCCTCCCGCACGAATATGGCAGGGAGAAACACGCTCCGCTACTCTTTCATCAGCGACACCTTCGTTCCCGCGTCGCCTTGCGCATCACGAGCGCACCGGAACCCCATCCAGTTGATTCGGGTGTTCGGATCCGTCCCGTTACGCATGGCCACACGCATCGTCGTCGTGCTGTCCATCCAGCCGCCGCCGCGGAACGCTTTCTGCGTGCCAGTCTCAGGTCCTTTCGGGTTGTGATCTGGCGCGGTCGCGTAATAATCCTTGTCGTACCAATCGG
>OMJA01000126.1 GCA_900299245.1 Nitrospiraceae bacterium
ATGATTGCGGATCGGTTTCAGAAGGTGCGTTTTCCCAACCCCCACCCCTCGGTAGAAAAAGAGGGGTTTGTACGCTTCCCCGGGCTTTTGGGAAACCGCCATGCAGGCCGCGTGAGCAAACTGATTTCCGGCGCCGACGACAAAATTCTTAAAAATGTACTTCGGATTGAGCTGAATGCCCCGCCGCGACTTGGATTGCACGGCCGGCTTTGCGGCTTCGGGAGCGGGAGCTCCGGCGAGCGGCTTCGCGGCTTTCTGATGCACGACGAACGACACGGCGACATCTCCGCCGCCACGGGCAGTCGATACCGCCTCGGCGAGCAACGGACCATAGTGTGTCCCCAGCCAGTCGCCGAAGAACTTATTCGGCACGCCGATATGAGCCGTCGAATCTTCGATCCGATCCAGGTGCACAGGGATAAACCAGGTGTCATACACCTGCTTCGGGACCTTGCCCTGGATGAAGTGAAGCGCTTCTTGCCAGACCGTATCGACGCTCATAACCCCACAGATTTCCTATACACAGGATTATTCACACCTGTGGACAACTGAATCAGAATCCGCAAATTTCCCTGTAATCTCTCATCCGGAAGAAATCGGTGATTACCATGTACCCCCACATATTGTCGAGTCGGATTTTCTCTATCCACCGTGACACACACCCTATCCCATCCGACTCCGCTGGCCTATACGGAGGAAATCCACAAGTTCATCAGACTGAAGTCGGACGAGCTTGCTCTATCTTTCCAATACGCTACGAGCTATTCCCACTATTCCTGTCCCTACTACTACTTCTGCTGCTCCTACGAGTTTCTTATCTTGGTAAAGATATTAAGAAGTCAGAGCACGATAACCTTTGGATGGGCAAATACCAATTCAAGGAGATCCTGGTCCGTCAAACTGCCGGAAGGAAAAGAATCGACTGAACCGGTCCCGGGCATCTTCTCAGCAAAACTTGTCGAAGAAACAGGCAGCCCGCCTTCAATCAGAACACAAGTGGCTTCCTGTGGAGCAAAGAGACTGGCTTCAAGACCTTCAACCGGCTCGCGGAGAAGATACAAACAAGACGCCATGACGTTCACCTCTCGAAAAACGATCAAAAGACGAGCGTTCGATCCACTTCAGTGAGAAAACGCCGGATATCGTCGGCAGTCTGATATTGCACAGCAAACTGTTCCTGCACTAATGATCGATCCGCATCTGATTGTAAGATAAATGGAATTTCAAGATGTTCGATGGAGGGAAGGTATTTCTCCAGAATATCCATATCAACGACGTCATCAAGATCGTCTGAAAGAAGACGAATGGCGTCATTCAGCAACACAACCGTCGTGTCATGAGTCCCGGCAACCAATCCGAGCGCAATACGTAACGCTTCCACCGGACGGTGGGTGGTACGGGGATCCTCCCTGATCACCACGGCTATTTTTTTCGCCATTTCCGGTCACACACCTTCGAGTTATGTAAACGCGAGAAACTGATCACAGGCATCGATGATTCCGGACAGCACGACAAGCCCGCATAACGAGATCTTGGAATGGATCCCGTCGGTCGAAACGTGATGCTGTTGGCATCCATAGGCGCAGGCAAACAGTTTCACTCCATCCGTCGCCAATTCCTGATAGCGGGCATCGGAAATATTTTTCACCCCTTCATCGATCAGGTACAAATATACGTCGGTATTGCGCGGCAAGGCCGCGCGAGAAAGACGATAGACTGTCTCAACGCTTGTATGAGTCGGAGGGACTGAAAGAAGCAGCCCGAGCTTCTTTGAATTCATAGGTAATTCACAGATATTTATATTAATAAATCAATAACTTGTAATAATTATCCAGATGGACAGACTACGAAGTTTTGAAGGGAAAGTCAACCGCAAAAACTGCCCGACTAAGAAGGAAGAATTCTCGTTGAGAGGGTGCTGACGAGCGTGGAAAGAGGAAGATCCTGTTGCTCTTTTGTCTCCATATTTCTGAGGATTGCCGTGCCCTTATCGAGTTCGTCATCACCGAGAATGAGCGTATAGCGACAGGCATAACGATCCGCCTGACGGAGATGGGCTTTTAACGTGGCCGACCGGAAATCCGTCACGGCTCGCACACCGGCCAAACGAAGTTCCTGAAGGATCTTCAATCCATGAAGGGCAGCCCGTTCCCCGAAGGCCGCGACATAGACCGTCTTGTTTCCGATAGAAGGCGGCGTGAGTGATTCCGGCAGCATCAGAGAGATGCGCTCAATGCCGACGGCAAAGCCCACAGCCGGGGTCTTCGGACCATCCAGAGTCTCCACCAGGCCATCGTAACGCCCGCCGGCTCCTACGGCGTTCTGCGCCCCTAAACTGGTGGTCGTCACTTCAAAGGTCGTCAGGCAGTAATAGTCCAACCCCCGAACCAGCCGGTGATTCAACTGATAGGGAATGCCGATCGCCTGAAGCCCCTCCAGCACTTTTGAAAAGTACGTGGTGGCCGGTTCCGACATCGATCCCGCCAGCGTCGGAGCGGCATCCGTGGCGGCCCGGCAGTCCGGCACCTTGCAGTCCAGGACGCGCAAGGGATTGGTATCAATGCGCCGCACACAATTCGCACAGAGCCGGCTTTCCTGTTGGCGGAGATAGGCGACCAGCACCGGCCGGTACGCTTCACGGTCGCTCGTATATCCCAGATTGTTGATTTCCAGGGTCAGCGCGGGGAGTTGGAGATCGGACAGGAGCTGCCAGAGCAGGGCGATCGTTTCCACATCCGCTCGCGGATCGGCCATGCCGAAGGATTCCACGCCGAACTGGTGAAACTGCCGCAGACGTCCGGCTTGAGGACGCTCATGGCGGAACATCGGCCCGAGATAACAATATTTCTGGGGAAGCGGCTCGGCCGCGCGATTGTGTTCGATGAAAGACCGGACCGTTCCGGCCGTGCCCTCCGGACGCAGCGTGAGCGAGGTGCCGTCCCGGTCCTGAAACGTATACATCTCTTTTTCGACGATGTCCGTCGAGGCTCCGATACTGCGGGCAAAGAGCGTCGTGACCTCGAAGATCGGCACGCGGATTTCGTGAAAACCGAACGTGGAGGCCCAGAACCGGGCCTTCTCTTCAATAAATCGCCAGCGCGGGGTTTCTTCCGGGAGCAGATCTTTGACGCCCTTAATACCCTTGATCATCCTCGATCCTCACCATAGGCAAAACGTCGGGACTATAGCGGCGCATTCCGAGCCAAGTCAACGGAGCGGCCTTGCGCCTCAGGCAGTCGGGGGGTATAGTTCGGCCCTCGTGCATGTCTGCAGCCTCGTGAGGTCTTCGGGTCGATGAGTCAGGATCAATCCAGCCGGCGTGTCATCGCCGTGGCGCCCATGCCACCGGAGAAATCCGCCTATGCCCTGGCGCGGTACAGCCGCTCGCCCGACTCCATCGAGAGCAGCATCAGGTGGGTGCACGGCCATTCCTCGGAAAAATTCTGGGATCAGTTCTATTTCGATTACGGCCATGCCTCCATCGCCGACCTGGGCCATGTCATCATCTGTTTTGAAAATATTTCCGAACTCGCCGCCATCCGCCTCGAAGACGAACAGCTGTGGGACGGGCAGGCGAAGTCGAGCCGCTATCAGAATTTTGCGTCCGGCAGCTGGTATATACCGGACTCGTTACGCGGGTCGGAGACCGAAGGCACCTACGAAGGCATCCTGCGGAGCCTCTCCGAAGTCTATCGACTCCTGCATCCGCAGCTGACTCAGTTTCTCACCGAGCGCGAACCGCGTCCCGAGTCGATGAAGCCGGCGGATTACCAACGGACGATTGCCGCGCGGGCCTTCGACGTGACGCGCTATCTCCTGCCGCTGGCGGCGAAGACCAACGTCGGGCAGGTGGTGAGCATCAGGACATTGGAAAAGCAGATCACGCGCTTACTCTCTTCGCAATTGCCGGAACTGCGCCTCATCGCCGATGACCTCAAGGATGCCTGTCAGCGGGCTCCCATGAACGTGTGGGGCGAGTTGAGCGGCCAGTCGGCGGGCATGACCGAACCCATGGCCCCGACGCTCGCGCGCCATGCGAAGCCGAACGACTATCAGGCCTCGGTGTATCAGGAGCTGGGCCGGTATGCGAAAGAGGCGCTCAAGGGAACGGGCCTGGATCAACCCTCGACCTGGGGTGAACAGGACACGGTCGAACTCATCGAAGGTCACGACCCGATCGATGAGGTCGTCACCACGCTGCTGTATCGCGTCTCCCACGCGCCCTATCGCAACATCCTCGCGGTCGTGCGCGACTGGACCGACAAGCAGAAACAGGACGCCATCGAGGTCGGCATGAAGTCACGGGGCCCCTACGACGAACTCATCAAGGAGTTCCGCAGCGGCTACGCCTTCACCTTCGACATCCTCATGGACATCGGCGGCTGGCGCGACATGCACCGGCATCGGCGCTGCCAGCAGATCCAGCAGAACTTCACGACGCTCCACGGCTACGACGTGCCGCCGCCGCTCATACAGGCGGGGTTGGATGCCGAATACCGGCAGGCCATGAACGCCGTGCGCGCCGACATCGAACAGCTCAAGAAGACCAGCGCCGAAGGGTCGCTCTACGCCATCCCCTTCGGGTTCAAAGTCCGCTGCCTCTTCAAGATGGACTACGCCGAAGCGGAATACATCGCCAAGCTCCGCTCCGGGGTGAAAGGCCATTGGTCGTACCGCACCGTCGCCTGGCTGATGAAACAGAAGCTGGCCGCGCGGTATCCTATGCTCGGGGACCGCATCCAGGCCACGTCGCCCGATATCGAAGACACCTTGACCAGATAA
>OMJA01000127.1 GCA_900299245.1 Nitrospiraceae bacterium
GGGTGTTAGTGGGGGGGGGGTGTGGAGCGAGGGGGGGTGGTGGTGGGGTGTTGGTGGGGGGGGGTGTGGGGGCGGTGGGGGAGTGGGAGGATGGTGTGATCGTCGTGCATGTGCCGCTTGGAGCAGAAACCGGACCTCTGGTGTTGAAGCGCCAGGGAAAAGACCGGGTGCTGGGTACGTTCACTGTGCATGTCCCCAAGGCCTTGCCGGTCACACCGGCGAGCGCTCCGATAGGAACATTGCTCCGGATCAAGGGTGAGCACTTCGGTGTGTATTCGGAGAGCGGTTCGACGCCGTTCAACTTTGCCGATTTCAACAAGGGCGACAACCGCGTCGAGATCGGCGGCGTTCCGGCGGTCATTTACCGCTGGATCGACGAGCGCATCGATGTGTGGGTGCCGTTCAGTGTGAAGAGCGGTCCCGTGAAAATCTACCGGAGCGGGACCAAGCCCAATCCGGACGGCACCTGCTGCGCCGCGCGTGGTGAAGTGGTGACCGATGCGGGTGACTTTACGCTGGTGACGCCGGTGATTGAATCCTATGCGCCGAAGTCAGCTGGATTGGATGAACTGGTGACGATCAAGGGCAAAGGGTTCGGCACCTTCCTGAAGACGGCGGAACACACCGGATTGGAGTTGAGCCAAAAAGCGTATAAGCGGCGGTTGGATGTGGAGATCAATGAGCCGGAGTCCTCCGGCAGCACGGTCATTTCCAACGTCTCGCGGACGGAAGTGCTGTTCAATGGTGCGGCGGCGTTGGTGCAATCCTGGACGGACACCGAGATCGTCGTGAAAGTGCCGCATCGCAACTTGTACGGAATCGGGCGGCGCGGCGCCTTTTTCGATGACCTCTCGACCGGGCCGCTGGTGGTCCGGAGAGGCTCGTGGGACGTGTTGCCGGACGGGACCTGCTGCTCACAGAAGCAATGGCTGACCATCGAGGCGGGGCAATTTACGATCGAGGCCAAGGGGCTTCCTGATAAAGGCTATTGGGAAAATAACCGGCCGGATGCGAGCACGAGTCAATAGCGGATGCTGACACGGTTTGTCTCAGCCGGTAGAACAAAGGATCGTATGACACGGTTTCTCAAATTTGCTCAAGCAAGCAGTCGATTGGTCGTTGCTCTTTCGGCGCTCGCCATAGGCGGTCCATCCGTTGCGCGTGGAGCCGATTCAACATTGAGTACGAGTCTCCAGAAAACCAACACGCCGATGACGCTGATGGCTGTTCAGTTCAAGGACGCGAAGGCCGGCTGGGCAGTCGGATCCGGCGGGACGCTCTTCAGCACGGTCGACGGCGGTAAGAAATGGAAGAAGCAGGCGAGCGGCACGTCGGCGATGCTGACGGGCGTCTACTTTATCGATCAGAAAACCGGCTGGGTGACCGGCGCGGCCGGCACGCTCAGGAAATCGGTGAACGGGGGAGAGAGCTGGACGGGCCATCCGCTTGAGACGCAACAGCCGCTGTACGGAGTCCATTTTCCTTCTGCGACCGAGGGCTGGGTAGTTGGCGGGGGCGGCACGATTCTCCATACCGCAGACGGGGGCGCACACTGGGTCGAGCAGGCGAGCGGGACAAGCGCGGCGCTGTATGCCGTTCAGTTCCTCGATGCCCAACGCGGCACCGCCGTAGGCGCGCTCGGCACCGTGTTGGCCACGCGCGACGGAGGCCGCACCTGGGTGCCGCAAGTCTCGCAAGGGGCCGTGACTCTGTTCGATGTGTTCTTTACCGACGAATCGACCGGGTGGGCGGTCGGGAATGCCGGCGCGTTGTTTCAAACGAACGACGGCGGCGCCAAGTGGGTGGACCGCACATTGCCGTGCGGGAAGACCTGCACGAAGGTGATCGACCTGCTGAAAGTCCGCTTCACCAGCCCTCAGGAAGGCTGGATCGTAGGGGAGCGCGGCATGATGTACCGCACGACGGACGCGGGCTATTCCTGGAGCGACGGGATGCCGATTGCGCCGGTCTCGCTGTTCGGCTTGACCTTTGCCGATGCGATGCATGGCTGGGCCAGCGGCGAGAATGGAACCGTGGTGCACCTGCAAGCCGGTAAGTAGACACGCTTCCTAGCCCAGGGCTCCCAGGCGGCTTTGCAGAATTCCCAGTGCGACGATGGCAGCGGTCTCGGCGCGCAGGATATGTGGGCCAAGCGTAATCAGTGTGTAACCGGCCTGTTCGGCCTGCGTCATTTCTTCCCGTGCCCATCCCCCTTCCGGTCCGACCAGCACGAAGACAGATTCCTCGTTGCTGCTAGGGAGCGGGACTGCGCGTAAGCTCTGTCCTTCCACTCGTTCTGAGAGCATGAGGGAGAGTGACGGGGCAGGGTGGTGTGCGAGGCATTCCGCCAGGGATTGGGGCTTGGCAATCACGGGCACACGCCACTGTTCCGACTGCTGGGCGGCTTCCAGCGCGATGCGTTGCCAGCGGGCCAATTGCGCGTCGAGACGCTCCGGTCTGAGTTGCACGATGGTGTGCCGGCTCTGGAGCGGGACGATGTCACTCGCACCCAACTCCGTGGCCTTCTGAATCACCCAGTCCATTTTCTCGCCCTTGAGCACGGCCTGCCCGATGAGCAGGCGGGGAACAGTGCGTGCCGGTTCCCTGGTCGTACTCAAAATACGGCCCGCCAGTTCCTGCTTGGTGACGCGCGTGAGTTCCATCAGGTATCGGGAGCCTTGTCCGTCGCAGACCCAGATCTGTTCGCCGAGTTCCAGACGTAAACTGTCGCGCAAATGCGTCTGGAGTGCCGGAGGCACGGTGATAGAAGGAGGCGTGATCGCGTCGGGAGGAAGAAAGAACACAGGCATGGGAGGCTCAGCCGGTCGAATGAACCGCGTGCGTCGGCGTTATTCGAAGAAGGTCTTCATCTTGTCGAAGAAGCCGTCGCCGTCGGCTTCCATGACCATGCCACTCTCTTTGGCAAATTCGGTCAGCAGCTCTTTTTGCCGCGCATTGAGCTTCGTGGGAATCTGCACTTTGATGACGTAGAGCTGGTCGCCGGTATGGCCGCCTTTGAGATTGGGGACACCGAGCCCCTTGAGGCGCATGACCTTGTCGTGTTGGGTGCCGGCCGGAATCTTGATGACGGTGTTGCCCTTCAACGTCGGGACCTCGATCTTGCCGCCGAGCGTCGCGGTAATGAAGTTGACCGGGACGTCGCAGGAGATATCGATACCCTTGCGCTGAAAGACCGGATGCGGCTTGACGGTAATGGCTACGTAGAGGTCGCCGGGAGGGCCGCTGTTCGCGCCATGTTCGCCTTCATTGGACAGGCGGAGGCGCATACCGGTTTCGATGCCGGCGGGAATGTGAACCGCGATGGTGCGTTCCCGGTAGACCCGCTGGCGGCCCTGGCAGGTGCCGCAGGGTTCCGTAACGATCTGTCCGGCCCCTTCGCATTGTCCGCAGGGACGGCTGACGCTGAAGAATCCCTGTTGGAACCGGAGCTGGCCGGCGCCTTTGCAGCTGGGGCAGGTCTTGATCGAGGCCGCCGATTTGGCGCCGGTGCCTTTGCAGTCGCCGCAGGTTTCCCAGCGCGGAATCTTGAGCTTGGCTTCTTTCCCGTAGACGGCTTCCTCGAAGGTGAGTTCGAGGTTGTATTGCAGGTCGCTCCCGCGTTCGGCGCGACCGCCGCCGCGCTGGCCGCCGAAAAAATCTTCGAAGATATCGTTGAAGACGTCGCCGAATCCGCCGCCGTTGAATCCGTCGAAGCCCTGGCCCTGTTGAGCCCCTGCATGCCCGAACATGTCGTAGCGTTTCCGCTTTTCCTGATCGGACAGGGTTTCGTAGGCTTCGTTGATTTCTTTGAACTTGGCTTCGGCCTCTTTCTTCTGGGCGTCGCCGGGATGCAGGTCGGGGTGGTGCTGGCGGGCCATCTTGCGATAGGCCTTCTTCAGCTCCTCATCGGAAGAGTTTTTCTCGACACCGAGAATATCGTAATAATCGCGTTTGGACACAGGAGCCATCACCGGGTGAACAGCAGAGAAAGACCGAGCTCCTCTTGCGAGGAAACTCGGTCGCTTCCGGGATTATTCTAACTTACTTCTTTTCTTTGTCTACTTCTTCGAACTCTGCATCCACGACCTTTTCATCGGTCTTGGATTCGGCGGAGGCCGATGCGCCCGCGTCCGTTCCCGGTGCGGCGGTTGCGGCAGCTTTCTTATACATCTCTTCCGCCAGCTTATGCGAGGCGGTCATCAGGGTTTGCGTGGCTGATTCGATGGCGTCCGGCTCGGTGCCTTCGAGCGCCTTCTTCAGCGCCGCCACGGCGTCCTGAATCTTCGTCTTTTCTTCGGCATCGACCTTGTCCCCGTACTCCGTCAGATTCTTTTCGGTCTGATAGATCAGGTTGTCGGCCTGGTTCTTGGCTTCAGCCAGCTTGCGCCGCTTCTTGTCGTCTTCGGTATGCGCCGCCGCATCCTTGACGAGTTTCTCGACTTCTTCCTTGCTGAGGCCGCTGGAGGCCGTGATCTTAATCGACTGTTCTTTCTGTGTCGCCAGATCCTTGGCCGACACGTGCACGATGCCGTTGGCATCGATGTCGAAGGTCACTTCGACCTGCGGCATGCCGCGGGGTGCCGGAGGAATGCCGACGAGGTCGAACTGGCCGAGCAGCTTGTTGTCGTTCGCCATTTCGCGTTCGCCCTGGAACACGCGGATGGTGACGGCGGTCTGGTTGTCGGCCGCGGTCGAGAAGACCTGGCTCTTCTTGGTCGGAACGGTGGTGTTGCGCTCAATGAGCTTGGTAAAGACCCCGCCCAATGTCTCAATGCCCAGGGAGAGCGGAGTGACGTCGAGCAGGAGCACGTCTTTCACTTCGCCCTTGAGCACGCCGCCCTGCACGCCGGCGCCGATGGCGACGACTTCGTCAGGGTTTACGCCGCGATGGGGTTCCTTTCCGAAGAACTCCTTCACGATCTGGATGACCTTCGGCATACGGGTCATGCCGCCGACCAGCACGACTTCCTGAATGTCCTTGGCGGTTACGCCGGCATCCGACAACGCCTTGCGGCAGGGTTCGATGGTGCGCTGGATCAGGTCGTCGACCAGTTGCTCCAGTTTCGCCCGGGACAGCTTGATAACCATGTGCTTGGGGCCGCTGGCATCCGCCGTGATGAAGGGCAGATTGATTTCCGTCTCCGGAGACGAGGACAGCTCGATCTTGGCCCGTTCGGCCGCTTCCTTCAATCGCTGCAAGCCCATCCGGTCCTTCTTGAGGTCGATGCCCTGGTCTTTCTTAAATTCATCGACGAGCCAGTCCATGATGCGCTGGTCGAAGTCGTCGCCGCCGAGATAGGTGTCGCCGTTGGTGGACTTGACTTCGAA
>OMJA01000128.1 GCA_900299245.1 Nitrospiraceae bacterium
GCCCAACGATCAACTTCGCCCTGAGCGGTTGACCGGAACCGAGCTGAAAGCCGAAGGAGAGCTGCTGGATGGACAGGCCCTCCGATGGCGCCTGTCGGTCCATCGAGACGAAGTCAAAGATCAGATTCTGTTTGTAACGCAAGGCCCCCTGGCGGCTCAACGCCAGAACATCGGCAGAACCTTGTCGACTGGAGGAGCGCTGGATCTCGCCTATCGTGTGACGCCGCTGCTCTCCGTGACACTCGGTTATGCCTACGTCGATTCATCTATCAACAGTTCCCCCGGCAGTCCGGATCGCGAAGGAAAGCGGATTCCGAACGTCTCGCGGCACCAGACGACCGTCGGCGCCACGATCGGACGGCCCGACTGGGTTGAAGTCACACTCATGGCACGGTATCTCTCCCGCCAGTTCGTCGACGATCTCAACACCCAGCCTGTCGCCGACTTTGTCGTGCTCGATGCGTCGCTCCGCCACCGGATCGGCAAGGGCCTTCACCTCATGCTAAACGGTGAGAATCTGACCGACCGGCATTACATCGCGACCCAAACCGGTCCCGTGAAAACACTGGGGAGCCCACTGCTGATCATGGGAGGAATCCGGGCCGAGTACTGACCGTCAATCGGGATCGCCAGAGTCGCCGACCTCCCGAAGATCCCGCTCGCCGAAGACCGCCGACTCATGGGTATACTGTTTGAATTCGAGCAGATTTCGAGAAGGGTCTTGGAGGAAAAACGTGCGATGTTCGATGCGTGTGCCGGGAAAACGCACGCGCGGCTGTTGATAGAACGGAAGCCCCTGCCGGCATGCCCGTTCGGCCAGCGCCTCCCAGTCCGATCGTTCGAAGAAGACCAGCCCGAAGTGGCGCGGATAGATCCCCTGCTGCACCGGAGCCTCTTCCGGTTCAAGATGCCCGGTCAGCTGGTTCCCGCCCAGCCCCAATGTGACGGCACTGGCCGATTCGCGCCCGAGCGTACAGCCCAGGCCTTCGACATAGAAGCGTTTGGTAGCGGCGAGATCATGGACGGGAAAGGCGAGGTGAAAGAGACTGCGGCTCATCGGAAAGAATCCCGCACGGTGGGTCGTTTTTTCCCGTCCCACCAGCCGGCAGCCATCCGCGGCGTGACATGGGTAATGGCGAACCGACCGTCTGGAGCCAGCACAAGGGAGCCCGCGGCACCGTTGATCCGTCGAACCAGTTTTTGCAGGACATATCTCGCCGCTGACACCGGACGCGCTCCTTGTTCCAGGCGATCGCAAATTTCTTTCGCCACCGCGATCCGGATGATCCCCTCGCCCAGCCCGGTCATGGATACGGCGCCGCTCTCGTTATCGGCATAGACCCCACAACCGATGATCGGCGTGTCGCCGACGCGCCCCGGCAACATCAGGTCGATACCGCCGGTGGAGGCGCCGGCCGCGACGGTCCCGGTACGATCGAGCGCCACGGCGCCGACGGTTTCCTTCCCGGCCCGCTTCCGCAACGCCGGTCCGCTCGACATCATCGCCCGGTAGAGCGCCAGCGTTTTTGGAGACCAGGTCTTCGTCATTGTCGCTGTGCGCACAGCGTGGCCGGACGGCCGAACCGGCTGCCGCTCCAACTTGCAGTGCCGGGCAAAAGCCGACGCCGGTTTCCCGACCAGCAAGACGTGCGTCGTCTGCTCCATCACCGATCGCGCCGCTGAAATGGGATGAACGATCCCTTCGATCGACGCGACGGCCCCGGCCTGGAGGTCACGCCCTTCCATGATCGAGGCATCCATGCGACGCACCCCGTCGAGCTGAACATGCGAGCCCAGGCCTGCATTGAACAGACCGCTCCGTTCCAGCACGCAAATCACCTGCTCGACCGCGGTCAGCGCCGGTGCGCCGCGATCCAGAAGCTGATATCCGATTTCCAGTGCGGCCGCGAGACAGCCGGATTGAGGCGCGGTCATGCGGCGCAGACCGGCACCGCCATGGACAAGGAGCACAGGACGGGACGATTTCAATTGAGCAACAGACCCTTCACGCGCCGGTAGGCGGGATCACTCATGCGATCGAGATCGGACCGGACAAATCCCAGCCCGGCCACGCAGAGTTCAAAGTTATCGGAGAGCTTCCGGAACAGCGGAGGGTCGACCTCGGCGCCGTGCGCGCCGAATTCGGCCACGATGCCGTAGGAGCGTTTGCCGGTTTTCATATAGTCCACAAGAAAATCCTTATGATAGATCAATCCGGCGGTTTTCAGCCGCCGCAAATATTCGGGAAACAGCCCGGCCATAAACAGCGTAAAGTCTCCGATATGCCGGTGCACCTCCCGCTGACGCTCGAAAGATTGCGCATTCAGCATCACCTCGGATTCGAACAACAGATCCACGACCGTGTCGACAGGCTGATCCTGCGCCGTGCGAATCTTATACAACTGGTCGGTATGGGTAAAGTCGACGAGAAGATTGGACACATAGCCCGCCACGTTCAGATCGGGCCACCCGAGATGCTCGGTGAAACTCCGTTCGGTCAGAGCGCCGAACAGCTGCCGGAGCGGATGTTGTGGAGGAACCGCCGTTCCCATCTCCACCTCATCGGGTTAACCACAGCCGCACACGTTCAGTATAGCAGAGTCATCTATTCTCCGACTCACGCGTTATCCGTTCTATCGGTTGTGAACGGCCGGACTTGAGCGTGCGTCATCAAGCAGGCTTGTCGCGGCTGTCCAGCACGAAAGTCACCGGCCCGTCGTTTACGAGCGCGACTTTCATATGGGCGGCGAATACGCCGGTTTCGACTGGAGTGCCCTGCCGCCGCAGATCGGCAGCCACCTGCTCGTACCAACGCTTGGCCTCCTCCGGCGGCGCGGCCTCTTCAAAGCTCGGCCGGCGGCCGTTCGTCGTGCTGCCCAGCAGCGTAAATTGAGAGACCAGCAATACCGCCCCGCCCGCATCCACCAACGACCGGTTCATTTTCCCCTGCTCATCGGCGAAGATCCGGAACGTACGGAGCTTCTCAACGAGATAGCGGCAATCCGCCTCTCCGTCACCCTTGGCGATGCCCACGAACACCAGCAGTCCCGTTCCGATCCGCCCGACCACCGTTCCGTCCACCTCAACCGATGCGCCGGTCACCCGCTGCAGAATCGCCTTCATCTATCAGGTCCGTCCGTGCTGCAATTGAACCAACGTGCCTTCCAGGGTCAGAAGCTTGCGCTTGGTCGGCAGCCCTCCGGAGAAGCCACCCAGGGTGGCGTCGTGAGCCACAATCCGATGGCAGGGGACGACAATGGGCAACGGGTTGGCTCCCACCGCATTCCCGACCGCGCGGGCGTACTGCCGGCCCCCGACGCGCGTCGCGACCCATTGATACGAACGAAGTTTGCCATAAGCCACTCGCAACAGTGTCCGCCACACCTGTCGTTGAAAGGCGGTCCCCTGCGAGAGGTCTAACGGCACATCAAACGTCTGCCGTGTGCCGGCCAGGTAGTCAAGCACTTGCGCCTGCGCTTGTTCCAATTGTGAAGAGGGTTCCATGACCAGCACCCCGGACGCCTGCTCACGGAGTGCGGCAAGGGCCCGTTGCTTCGATGTCTGCGGCAATGCGATCCGGTCGATTCCCTTTCCGGATTCGCTGATCCCCATCCAACCCCAGCGTGACTTGAACACGATTGCCCGTCGCATCTGCATCCTTACCGGCCGGCTGCTCGACCGAGTTTTCTTTTGACCATGCCCCACACCACATCCACTTCGTCGGACTTCAACAGAAGATGAACGCCCACATAGCCTCCGACACTGAAGGCAATCGCAACGGCCAGCAGTACCGCTTTCTCGATCCACTCCCCGGGATGTGTCCAGAGCGAAGCGCTCGCGGCCAGGAAACATGTCACGATGAGCGGAAAACAGGCGAGCACCACTCTGAGGGACGATCGCCCCACTGAGCCCCACTCGATGCCGCCCAGGCGGCGATTCAAGACGATGATCAGAATGGCCCCGTTGATCATGGCCGCGAGTGCCGTCGCCAGAGCCAGGCCGGCGGCGCCAAGCATCGGCATCAGCGCCAGCGAGAACAGAATATTCGCCGTCACGGCGACCGCCGCAGAAATCGCCGGAAGCTTCGTATCCTGCAGAGAGTAGAATGCCGCCACAATAATCCGCACCCCGCCGAACGCCCAAAGGCCGACGGCATAACACAGGACAGCCAGCGCCGTCTCCGACGTATCGTGGGCCGAGAAGGTTCCGTGCTCGAAAAACAAATGCACGATCGGAGTGCGCAAGAGAATCAACCCGGCCATCGCTGGCAGGATGATGAAGAGAATCATCCGGAGCCCGAATCCGAAGGTCGTCCGCAGTTCGTCCATCGCCCCCCGCGCCGCCTGCGCAGACAGCGTCGGAAGGATCGCCGTCGCCAGGGCCACGCCGAAGATGCCGAGTGGAAACTGAATCAGCCGCATCCCGTAAAACAGATACGTGGGACCTCCCACAAAGAACGACGCGAGAATGGTGCTCACCGTCAGATTGACCTGCGTCACCGACAGGCCCAGCAGCGAGGGCACCATCAAGCGGCCGATCCGCCTGACACCCGGATGTCCCGGTTCAAATCGCCAGCCGAAGAGAAACCCCCGGCGAGCCAATCCCGGCAGTTGCATCACAAACTGCGCGGCACCGCCCGCAACCACACCGATGGCGACGCCGATAATCGGCTCCGGCAGATGCGGCGACAGAAAGAGCGCACAGCCGATCATGAAGACGTTCAGAAACAGTGGCGAAAACGCGGGGGCCGCAAAGGCCCGCAGCGAATTCAGAATCCCCATCGCCAGCGCGGCGAGGCTGATAAACAACAGATAGGGAAACATCACGCGTGAGAGCACGACGGCCAGGGTGAGCTTGGCGGGATCGCCGTGAAAACCTGGCGCGAGATACCAGACGATGGCGGGAGTCACGGCAATCCCGACGAGCACGGTCCCCGTCACGATCGTCAGGAGCGTGGTGAAGACGGCGCTGGCCAGTTCCCACGCCTCACGTTTGGTCTTCTGTTGGTGATACTCGGTAAAGACGGGAATGAACGCCGCCGACATGGAGCCTTCGGCGAAAAGCTCACGCAACAGACTGGGCACCCGGAATGCGACGTAAAACGCATCGGCTGCCGCCGTGGCACCGAACAGGCCGGCCATGACCATGTCCCGGATAAATCCGAGAATCCGGCTGGCAAAAGTCCCGATGCCGATGATCCCGGCGGCTTTCACCACCGAACGTTGATCGCTTGCGGCCGATTGCGCGGAGGTTGCGGGTGTGCTCGATTCGGACATGGAGGCGGATTCTAGCGGAACAACGACAGGGCGTCCATCAATGAACCATTACCGTTCGTCGATGACGTGGTCGGGCAGTTCGTTGGGGTTGTCGCCGGAGCGCGACGGACACGCATCGATAAGAACGACCCCGCATGCGTGTATCGCGCGAGAGAGCCCCCCGGCAATGTCGCCGCCTCGCAGGGGTTCAACCGCCGCTTGGACGACCCGGTTCCATCGTTCCCCCGGGACCAGTTTAGCCAACGATGGATCCGGCAGGACATAGACCTGCCGTTCCAACATCGACAGCAGGATCAGCACACCCGTCGCCTCGCGTGTCTGCGAGACCGCGTGTTGCACAAATGCCCGCTCGGCTCTGAGCGCGACCTTGTGTCGCAGGCGAGCCGGAGACGTCATCAGACGGACGACTACCGGCCATGTCCCTATCCAGGCCCCGACTGCATAAGCCAGTGTGACGGCAACGACCAACCAGGCGGCATTCGACGCATGCCATCCCCAGGGAAGCCAGGAAGCCTCGATGGTCAGCAAGAGAACCAGCGCGCTCAGCGCAGTGATCAGTCCCGCCCGATGTTGGGCATCGCGATAGAGGCCGGAGCGCGCGACGATCATCGGCACAATTTCGGCCATGGTCTGCCGTTCGGCTGACTCGACCGCCTGCCGGATTCGCTCTCGATCTCCTTCCGACAACACAGCCTTGTTACCAGTCGCCACTCGCCCCTCCTCCTCCGAAATCTCCCCCTCCGCCGCTGAATCCTCCGCCATCCCCCAGCGATCCGCCGCCCCAGCCTCCCCCTCGACTACTGTAGGATGTCCACTCATCAAAGCCGGAGTGTCGGCGGCCCGACATTGCGCTTCCAAACGCCAGAACGAGCAGCAAGGTGATCAGGCCCGTGACAAGAGCCGGAATCAACCAGGGTGCCAGCCACAACGAGAGCCCGGTACCGGCCAGCGCGCCGACCAGACGATTCACATTCGACAGGACCAGACCGAAGACGACTCCGACGATCAGAGCCATCAAAATCCGGCCGACTGTGTCCTCGTCACGGACAGAGGCTACCGGCCTCTCCGGCGCCTGATAGGTCCCTTCGATCGTCTTCAGAATCGCGGCGACGCCCGCGACAATCCCGCCCGGCAGATCCCCGGCGCGAAAACGGGGAACGATCTCGTTACGAATGATCTGCGCCGACCTGGCATCGGTCAGGCTTCCTTCAAGACCATAGCCCACCTCAATCCGGACTTTGCGCTCCTTCAACGCCACCAGCAACAGCGCCCCGTTGTCCGTTCCTTTCTGACCGAGTTTCCACGTCGTGGCGACGCGGTGGGTAAACGGTTCGAGCGGTTCGCCTTCAAGAGACGGCAGTGTCAGCACGACCACTTGATTGCCGGTGGCTGTCTCGTGTGCCTGGAGCTCGGCTGTCAGTCGTTCCGCTTCGCTCGTGGACAAGACATGCGCCAAATCCACGATACGCCCGGTCAGCAGCGGGACTTCGAGCGACCAGACCGAACCCGGACTCAGGAGCATCGCAAGAAAGACAAAGAGCCGCGCCGGCTTGCGCCAGACACGGCTCATGTGAATGACATTCATCGTTCTGATCAGGTTCAGTTAAATTTCACCTCCGGCGGCTTCGCCACGGCCTTCTCATCGGCCACGGTGAAATTCGGTTTCTCCTCCATGTGAAGAAGCAGTTTCGCCGTGAGATTGGTGGGGAAGTATCGAACCATTTTGTTGTACTCCGCCACACGGTCGATGTAACGCTTTCGCGCAACCGTAATCCGGTTTTCCGTCCCCTCCAATTGGCTCTGCAAATCCCGGAAACTTTGATCGGCTTTCAAGTTGGGGTAATTCTCGGCGATCGCGATGAGCCGTCCCAGCGCCGTAGTGAGTCCCGCCTGGGCCTTCTGAAACTGTTCAAATGCAGCCGGATCTTTCAATGTCTCGGGCGTGACCTGAATCCCGGTCGCCTGCGCGCGCGCCTGTACGACCCCTTCGAGCGTGTCCTTCTCGTGTTCAGCATACCCCTTCACGGTAGCCACCAGGTTTGGAATCAGATCGGCCCGGCGCTGATACTGATTGATGACCTCGCTCCATGCCGCTTTGGTATCTTCATCTAATCCTTGGAGGTCGTTGTACCCGCAACCCGATGTCAGTCCCGCGAGCAGGATGACCAGGCCGACTGCAAGATTCGTTACAGACACACGTCTCATACGCTCCTCCTTGTTCCGGCTCAGACCAGGCTGTCGTCCGATCCGGTGATCATGCTACCATGGGAATAGTCATTAAGATATGTGAGTCAAGAGGTCTCGATGTCGCTGGAGTCGTCGTCACATCTGCCGGGCGGGTTTCAAGTGCGGCACCGCTCCCTGGGCATCTATCAAGGCAGTGCGATCGAACTGGCGTTCTGGCACCCGTCCTCGGGAATGCCGGAGTATGGACTGTGCCGGTTCTCGACGGAGACGAAAGCCCAGGCTCTTGTCGATTTTCTCTGCTCGCCCATGTGCGGGGAACCGATGGATCGCCATGACCTGACGGTCGAACCCTACGATCTGGACGAACACAACCGTTTACTCGACGAGTATCCGCTCCCCTCTGCCTGGGAAACGCCGATCTAGAGCGAACCGGCGGCGACTGCCTTTATCCGCTTGATGGTGATGACCGGAGAAATGACGCGGCTAGCGGGCCACCGGAGACTCCACGGCCTTCGAGAGCACCGTGCTGGTCGTGCCGGCGTTGGATTGAATGAACGCGAGCAACTGCTTGTTGTCCTGCGCTTTTCGCAGAAATTTAAAGGCTATGCCGCGGGAGCTGATCGACCGGACCATCGCCGCCACTTCGATCGGAGGCTCCCGATCCGAAATCGCAATTTCCAGATAGAAAATATCATCGGCATGAACCTGCGCATCGCTCTTGATGATGCAGCCCCCCATCGAGAGATCCATCACAATCCCTTCGCCGCGAACCTTCCCGCCTGAAAACGAGAGAAAGAGCCGCACCGGAATGCGGAGATGTTCACGGCGATCCGTAACCTGCCTCGGCTCCTCAAGCCCGATACGACAGGCAAGAAAGCGGTACCGGCACTCCTGGCAATGAAAGGGGGAGATCCAGACCAAGGATGCGACATATTCCCGCGGCGACTGTGGGGGCGAGCGCAGGACCGCGCTTTTCCGGCATTGTGGGCATGTAAGCTGACGCAGCATGCAGAACGATTCCCCTTCCCCCCAGGCCCGACACACACAGGCCTCCGCAAGCCACTATAAATGTGTTTGGCCCGCAGTCAAGCTGAATGCCAAGTTCCGCAGCCTGCTTACGCGATGGCGACCGACCGCGTGACCGGAAACCGGCGCCGCCTGCCTGTGATTCGTGTATCAAGAATCACAAATGTACTTGGACGTTTTCAGGCCTCGTGCAAATATCGCAGACGAGACAAGGAGCGCGTGTGTACCGTCGCGATATTTCATCGACACTCCGAATTCTGGCCGTGCTGTTGGGCGCGTTTGTCTTCTACCACGTCTGGACACAACCCCCGGTGACGTCCGTACCGGCACCGGCTTCGTTGCCCACGACGAATATTGATGCGACGACCAATTTTCCTCCGGTGCTGGTCGAACCGACTCCGCTGCTCGATGTACCCCGGACCCGGCTCATCGAATTCGGCGAGGCCCCGAGTGCTGCCCACCAGCAAATACGCGATGATCTCGACCGGGGCGAATACAAACTGGCTGAGTCGGCCTTGCGTAGCCTGAGCGAGACATCGCAGACAAGCGCCCGGGATAAAGCCTATGTGGCGGCCTTGTGGAACAATCTGGGCGTACAACAGGAAAAACTCGGCGGGATCGACGTCTCAGTCAAAGCCTTCAAACGCGCGGTCGCCTTCGCCCCGCGCAATGCCACAGCCCTGTTAAATCTCACTCAAGCCTACTGGGGGCTCCGGCATCGGGCATTGACCCAGCAATTTCTCGAGACGGTCATTGAGATTGCTCCGGATGATCCTTTTCCACATCTTGCATTGGCAGAACTCCTGATCGACAAAGGGCGCAAAAGCGAAGCCGCTCCCCATCTCAAACGAGCAAAGACACGCATCCATCGGGACCCTCATCTCACAACGCTCCTGGAGAAACTGGAGGGAAAGACCGCTCAGGCCCCAGCGGCGAAGCGCATCGCCTCAAAACCCAAGTCGGTGAAGCAAGCTCCGGTGCCCGGACACACATTACCTCAAACGGATACTGTCGACCTCACTCCGAAAGAAACCATAGAGGCCGCGGCTGCTGCGGAAGCGACAACCCCCGCTTCTCCTGTGAACGATCCGGTTCACGCCGCTCCGACACCAGTTGAAACCACCCCATAACGGTGTCCGTTTTCTCACTCCGACTCACCCGAGTCGGGCGTACGCTTTTTGTGCCTGTCATCTGACTGTGTCAGCGCCCGGCCGACCGCACACCCGGCAAGATGACCCGTGGCCCAAGCCCATTGGAAGTTGAAGCCGCCGATCCGGCCGTCGCAGTCCAGAATCTCGCCGATCAAATAGAGCCCCGGGACAACCTTCGACTCCATTGTCCGGAAATTGATTTCTTCCAGCGGCACGCCGCCTGCCGTCACTTCTGCATAGTTCCATCCTCGATCCTGCACGATAGGAAACGGGAATTTCGTCAGCAGGGGAAGCAGAGAGTCCCGATCTTTTCTCGGCAACTGGGCAATCGCCGTCTGCCCATCGCAACCCGCATATTGGATAAGCGATTCGGCGAATCGCTGAGGAAGCCGTTGAGCCAGGGTGTTCCCCAGCGAACGGCGTGGATGGTTCCGCGTCTCGGTCACAAACCACTGCCGGACCTGTTCCTGCGTCTGTCCGGGAAGAAAGTTTCCGTAGACCTCGGCTGATACGCCCTGATTCCTGGCCAGGCACCAAAACCGGCTGGCATCCATCACGACCGGCCCGCTGATACCGAAATGGGTCCAGAGCAAACTTCCCGTTCGCGTGTCTACCGGACGTCCGTCGACGATCGTGGACACTTCCACCTCACACGACAGACCCGACAGAGCCTTGTGAAACATCCGGTCGTCCAGGACCAGTGGAACGAGCGCCGGAACCGTGGCCGTCACCTGATGCCCCAATCGCCGGGCTAACTCGTACCCGAATCCATCACTGCCCGATTTGGGAACCGACCGTCCTCCGGTCGCAAGAAGCACATGCGAGGCATGGAGCACCCCATGGCTGTGCTGCAGCACAAATCCTGCTTCACCGGATCGCTCAATCCCTGTGACGCGATGATCGGAGTACACCATGATACCCAGCTCCCTGCAGCGGGTGCGGAGCGCTTCGAGGATGGTTCTCGACTGATCGGTCACGGGAAAAAGCTTGCCGGTCTCTTCGCGCTTCAGTTCAACGCCCATCGAGGCAAACCATTCGGTAGCAGCCTCGACAGAAAATCCTGCCAGCACATTCTTGATGATGCGACGATTGCCGAAATAATCCGTCGGGGTCACAGCTGCGTGTGTCACGTTGCAGCGGCCGCCGCCGGACACCAGAATTTTCGCTCCGATGGACTTGGCCCCGTCAAGGATGACAGTGGATCGCGCGCCTGAGTGGCGAGCCGTTTCTCCGGAAAAGATCGCCGCCGCGAGTCCGGCGGCACCACCGCCGACGATGGCAATATCGACCGGCCCCCCCGGATCGTGCTCTCTTTCAGGCATACACATTCGCCAGATCTGTTAGTCCAATCGTATGTGAGTACTCATTGAAGAGTCGTCAGGCGTTGCGACTCTAACAGGAATGACCGGATCGGTCGAGAACGGACAGGAGGAATGGCACATCCTTACTGCAGACAACAGATTGAAGGATTCCCACCGAACACTATCGGTCCCGGGTCTCGCCCGAATGCTCGCCGGCAGCAACCAGTTGTTCAACCCGCTCTTTGAGCAGATTGAACGCCCGGTCGAATGCCGCCTGAGTGTCGGCTTCGGTTCCGAACACCTTTGCAGGATCCGGTGTACTCCAATGAAGCTTCGTCGGCTTGCCGGGAAAGATGGGGCAACTTTCACCAGCCGCTTGATCACACACTGTGATCACAAGATCGAACGGCTGGGATGCAAACTCATTCCAGGATTTGCTGTACGGCTGGCCTGGATCGATACCATGCCGTCTCAAGGTTTCAAGCGATCGCGGATGCACATGCCCCGTTGGAAAGCTTCCCGCGCTCCAGGCTTGGAATCTGCCCTGTCCCAAATCATTCAGCAAAGCCTCGGCCATGATGGAACGGCACGAGTTTCCCGTACAGAGGATGAGTACTTTTCTGGGATCATTCGACATAGATCTCAACACCCTCCCTTACGTGCCGCTGGCTTCAGACTGATGAACTGTACCGGCGCCTCCGGAGCGCAGCAGGCACCCTCAGTGCCGGCCATGTTTTCAGAAAAGAACTGCGCATCCTCCATGGTCCGATAGGCCTCCCAGGGAATCCCGGCCGGGTCCTGCACCCAGGACTTCTCCGATCTGGCATAACAGCAGGTAGTGGCTCCTTCCTCCAGCACCTTCATCTCAGACTTCTCCAGACGACTGCGCAACTCGTTCAGCTCAGCCTCTTCTTCGACCTGAATCCCGAGATGATCGACCCCCTTCTTCTTTGCTCGTGTCGAAATTGCAAAATTGACGCGCGGGTCGTCCAGCATCCACTTTGCATAATCCGGCTTGGCCTTCACCGGCTCCGCGCCGAACAGTCCGCTGTAAAAGCGGATCGCCTCATCCAGATTATCGACGCCGATATGGATATGAAAACGCTTCATGGTTTTCTCCTCTGTCTTCCTTCCGTGAGCAACACTCTTCTGTTCCAGGATTCTTCAGGCTGTCCCTTCATTCGGAAACCACTGTCTCGTACGGTTGCAGACGTGGCAAACCGACAACATCACCGGCACTTCAACCAGCACGCCGACAACCGTCGCCAGCGCCGCCCCCGATTCAGGCCCAAATAACGCAATCGCCGTCGCCACCGCCAGCTCAAAAAAATTGCTGGCTCCGATGAGGGCGCCGGGTGCAGCCACGGCATAAGGAACTCTCAACCACCACATGAGGCCGTAGGCCAGCGACGCATTCATATAGACCTGGAAGAGAATCGGAAGCGCGATCAACGCGACGTGCCAGGGTTTGGCCACGATATTGTCCGCTTGAAAGGCAAATATGAAAACGAGCGTGAGCAGCAGCGCAACGATCGTCACCGGGCCGAAACGCGGCAGAAAATCCCGTTCGAACCAAACCTTTCCATGGCGAGCGATGAGCCATGCCCGAAGCAGAGTGCCAGTGGCCAGTGGGATCACAATAAAAGCCACCACCGAATATGCTAAGACGCCAAGCGGGACGGTCAGCGAAGACGCCCCGCCGACCAGCAATCCGATGATCGGGCCAAACAGTAGCAGCATGATGAGATCATTGACCGTCACTTGAACCAGGGTATAGGCCGCGTCCCCATCCGTCAGATAGCTCCACACAAAGACCATCGCCGTACAGGGTGCCGCCGCCAAGATGATACATCCGGCGATGTATTGATCGGCTTCAGCAGGTGTCACCCATGCCCCGAAGACAAAGCGAAAAGACAACCACGCAAATAACGCCATGGAAAACGGTTTGACGAGCCAATTGACGACAAGCGTGACGAAGAGCCCCCGCGGCCGGCGACCGACATTTTGCAAAGCTGTGACATCGACTTTCATCATCATTGGAATAATCATCAGCCAGATGAGGACGGCGATCGGAAGGTTGATATGACTTCCTTCCCCGAACTCCCATCCGCGCAACGTACTTACCCATCCCGGGAAGATCTTCCCCGCAAAGACCCCGGTCACGATACAGAGACCGACCCAGATGGTCAGGTACCGCTCAAAGATGTTGAGTCGTTTTTCTGATTGAGCCGTTGATGGTAGTGCTGCATCCATGAATGGGATCCACCTCGCGTGACACCGAACAAATCAAATTATGTTGATCCGTTATTCAAAAAAATCTACTCGCATTGTTTTGAAGGGCCGGAGCATCCGATGGCTCGCTTGAGTTCATCGATAAAGTCCTCAAGATTTTCCAAACCTTCTCGATTCAATGAGTAGTACATCCAACGACCCTCGGGACGGTCGTGGATCAAACCTGCATCTTTCAGCACTCTGAGATGAAATGACAGTCTTGACTGCCCGGTCTGAAGAGCCTCCGTCAATTCGCAGACGCATTGCTCCCCCCGTTTTAACCTATCCAGAAGATCAAGCCGTGTCTCATCCGACAAGGCATGAAAGAGGACAGCGGCTTTCACCCGTTTCTTCGTCCACATCGTAGACATGATACATCAATAATTATTGATCAATCAAATCTTGGGAAATTAGGCTGTACTGGCCTATTGAATGACTCCGTCCGATCGGCTTTCCAAATGCCTTATGAAAGCGGAAACGGGACGCTAAAAAACATGACCCTAGCGCCTTGCAAATCAGCTTCAAGATTAGACACTTCTAACTGCCTGTTAACACGGGGTTAATCTGAGGATGTTAAGACTTCTGCCGAAAGCTGATCATACGCTCACCCTCATATCCATAGGTAGGAGGCTTTATTCATGAACTGCCAAAAGTGCAAAGGGCTGATGATCAAAGAACAGCGGCCGGAACTGGCCCCCGAATCCGTCGTTCACCGCTGCATCAACTGCGGGCTGGTCTTGGATCCTTTGATACAGCAAAACCGCCTGAGCAGCCGACCGAGAAAAGACGCCTTCATGCGGGCGGCGTAAGACGGAGACTGGTGATTTGCTCCCATCCGGCAGGAGGGAGGACTTGCCCTGCTACCGGATCGGGCGGGTGTGGACGTCGCGCACGTGGTTAGACCGAAAACTCTGCCCAGAGAAACGTATGATCTGATGGGTCTTTCGCTCGCCGCGGCTCGATGTCCACGTCAACCCTTGTACACTTCTCCGCCAGCGGTGCCGTCGCTAAGATATGATCGATGCGCCAGCCCTTATTCGCCTCTAAAGAACTCGGCGCCCGGTAATCCCAGAACGTATATTGCTGCCGATTCGGATATAATCTGACAAACACGTCCTCAAACCCCCACGCCAGTGTCTTCTCGTAGACCTTCCGTGCATCCTCGTGATAGCAGACATGCTTGAGATGCTTTTCCGGGCTGTGCACATCCATGGGACGGGGCGCCACATTCATGTCGCCGCACCAGATGGCCGGTTTGTCGGGAGACAAATGTTTCTCGAAATACTTTCTTAACCGGTCATACCAGCCGAGCTTGTATTGATACTTGGGAGAATCGATTTCAAACCCCTGCGGCACATAGGTGTTGACGATGGGGATCCCGTCAATGATGACGCGAAGGAGCCTGGCATCCTCGGAATCACCGCCGTCATCAAACCCGTGAAACACGGCTTCCGGCTTCTTGCGGCTCAAAATCGCGACGCCGTTATAGGATTTCATTCCGCGAAACGTGATGTGGTAACCGGAGGGAGCCAGCGCCAGCAGCGGAAACTCGCTGTCCTGCACCTTGGTTTCCTGGAGGCACAAAACATCGGGCTTCTGCTGCTCCAGCCAATCCAACACGATCGAAAGCCGTTTGCGGAGCGAGTTGACGTTAAAGGTCGCAATTTTCATAGCGTTTACGAACTGACCGGCGGGATGCTAGCAGATGGCTCGAACGGGAACAAGCCATCGACTGAAGCAACACGGCCTCCGGCAATCCGCCGGAGGCCGTATCTCATCATACGAGACTCTGGAGGGATTCGGTTACTTCCCCAGCGCTCCAACCGCATCCTTTAATTCCTGGCCGGTTGCCTTCATCTCCTGGCCCGCAGACTTGACCTCGTCTCCCTGGGCTTTCACAGCATCGCCTTGAGCCTTAATCTCGTCGTGCTTCGCCTTCATTTTATCTTTCACGGCATCTCGTTTGGCCTTCGCCTCCTCGCGATGTGCCTTCATCTTTCCCTTAATCTCATCTTTCTTCTCTTTGATGTCGGCCTTCATCTGCTCTTTATCAGCCTTTACATCGGCTTTCAGCTGATCTTTCATCGCACCCAGTTCACTTTTCAAGACATCGTCAGCATGGACCAACGAACCGGCACCGATCAGATACAGCGCAGCAACTGCGGCCATCACAATGTTTCGCATACATCCCTCCTGCTTATTGAATAGGTGAAGTACAAGGGCATGCCCGAGCAAGACGCCTCTTATCCTGCCTCGGGATCGAACGAGTGTCAAATTCACCAGGTCTGAAACATTCCCGGACCGCTTCGTCATGCGCTCTCCACAGCCACATGCTTCAGACCGGGGATTTTGAGGTCATGCACGGCATCAGAAATGGCATCAACGACTTGAGGACGGGTAAATCCACGCCTCCAGGCCAGTCCGATCCGACGCCCGGGAACCGGTTTGGCCAAATCAATCGCAACCAGCCGCTTGTTTTCGTGTTTAGCGGTCAACGCACTGCATGGCAATACGGTGATCCCCAGTCCAGAGGCTACCATCTGACGAATTGTTTCTAGTGAGTTGCCCTGCCAACCTTCGGCGTCCGATCGACTCAACTCCGGACAGGTATTCAGTACCTGCTGACGGAAACAATGGCCAGCGTGCGGTAATAGCACTTTTTCCGAACCAAGCTGGCGCGAATCGATCAATTTCTTTCTCTGCCAGGGATGACCGACCGGGACAAGCGCTTTAAACGGTTCGTCATACAATGCTTTGGTGATGATTCCCGGTTCATCCAACGGCAAGGCGATCATAATCACATCAAGCCGTCCGCTCTTCAGCATGGCCACCAGATGGAGCGTCAAATTTTCTTCGATCTCCAGCGGCATCAATGGTGCGCGCGCGTTCAGGAGAGGAACCAGATCCGGAAGAATGTAGGGGCCGACCGTCGCAATGGCTCCGAACCGGAGCGGACCAACTAGTTGATCCTTGCCCTGGGCCGCAATCACGCGGATCTGGTCGGCCTCTTCCAAGACCCGCTGCGCCTGATGAACAATCCGTTCTCCCAACGCAGTCAGCGAGATGTGATGCTTCCGCCGCTCGAAGAGCATTGTTCCAAGCTCATCTTCCAATTTCTGGATCGCTAAACTCAATGCCGGCTGGCTTACGCAACACCGTTCGGAAGCCCGGCCAAAATGCCGGTCCTGAGCCAAGGCGACGAGGTAGCGCAACTCCGTAAAAGTCATCCCTCCCTCCTCTTGATAAACAATATAAATCGATTACTTCAACATAATCAATTGGACTAATCTGTAGCCATGACTTACCATCGCACTAGCAACTCACTCAAGAAAGGAGTCAGCTCATGATCGCACACGGTTTGTTCCTCCGCATGTCGACCGTTTCGTTGCTCCTGCTCGTTGGAGCAGTGAGTGTCGCGCCTCCCGCCCAAAGCGACGAGGGAAAGGGCTCCGCTGCTGAATATAAACTTCCTCAGATCCAAGGATTGGAAGATCCCAATACCTTTGTGCCGGCGGACAATCCGATGACTGCCAAGAAGGTCGAGTTGGGCCGGCTGCTGTTCTTCGACAAGCGTCTTTCGAAGAACGATACCATCGCCTGTGCCAGCTGCCACCTGCCCGCGAAAGGCTTCACCGACGGCATGCCAGTCTCGACCGGTATTAATAAGCTGAAAGGCGGCCGTAGTGCGCCGGCTTCGATCAATCGCGCGTTCAGCAAGGCACAGTTTTGGGATGGCCGGGCCGATACCCTGGAAGACCAATCCATCGGCCCGTTCGTCAGTCCGGTTGAACACGGCTTCGCCAACCACGAAGAGTTGGTCGTCAAGATCAAGAAGATTGCCGGCTACCGGAAGCTGTTCAACGAGGTCTTCGGACACGAAGTCGTCGCCGGAGATGTCGGCAAAGCCATCGCGAGCTTTCAGCGGACCATCCTCTCCGGAAACAGTGCCGTCGACAAGTTCGATCTCGGCGGAGACGACAAGGCCTTATCCGAATCGGCAAAACGAGGTCTGGACTTGTTCAGAGGCAAAGCCCGCTGCACCCGCTGTCATTCGGGCTTCAACTTTACGGATGAGAAATTTCACAATCTTGGCATCGGCTGGGACACCAACACCGTGGATCTCGGGCGCTACATGGTGACGAGCAACGCGGAAGATATCGGGGCTTTCAAAACACCGACATTACGGGAAATCGCCAGGACGGCCCCCTACATGCACGATGGCCGGTTCAAGACTCTGGAGGAAGTGGTCAAGTTCTATAACCAGGGCGGGGTAAAGAATCCGCATCAGGATAACACGATCATTCCGCTCGAACTCAGCGACCAGGAGCAACAGGATGTAGTGGCCTTGTTGAAATCGTTGAACGGGGAAGGCTGGCAGCAGATCACGGCTCCCAAGACTTTTCCGAAATAACCCAGCGACTGTTGCACACCGAAAGGGCTTCGGCGACCTCTCCTTGCCGGGGCCCTTTCACTTTTTCAGTCAAGCCTGGGTCATCTCGACCAGATAGCGGCGAAGAATCGCCTGCTCGACGCGAGACCGGCCCCGGTCGGGCGCAGGAAAGCGGAGCACCAACTGAATCTTTCCCGGCTCGGGAAGTTGAATGGTAATACGGGGCTCCGGGGAGGGAGCCTCCAAAAGATTGGTTTGCTCCAGGAGTTTCATGTGTCTCGTAGCCTCTTCCATAAAGGGACCGCACTCGGCCTTGGCTGCGGCCAGCAGCGCTTTTTCCGCCCGTTGCCACTCCCCTTCCGATTTCAACGGCACGACCAATGTGTAGAGCCCGTATTCCTGTCCGGGATTTTCTTTCACGAGCGCATTCGTAAACAGCAGGCTGTTGGGAAACACGGTCACGCGGCCGGTATACAAATGCGAGGACTGGCCGGGACCGATCTCCAACAATTTCGTGGCAAACATATCGTGGTCTAGTACCACCACGCGGTGTCCGGCAATTTGAATACGGTCACCGACCCCGTAGACTTTTCCCCCCACACGCAGCGCCGCTCCGCTCAGGCAGAGAATCAACTCCTTCGTCGCTAACACCAACGCGGCCGCCAGGGCGACAATGGAGACGGCAAACGCCTGGAGATCATGTGCCCAGATCACGACGAGGCCGGTCATGATCACGAACACCATAGAGTTTCTGGCGGTGACAACCCAGCGGCGCTTAGCCTCCATCGACAACGCCTGATTGCGGAA
>OMJA01000129.1 GCA_900299245.1 Nitrospiraceae bacterium
GCCCGCGAGGGTTCCTCGCCCGACTTCGCAAGCAGCGTGTACCAGCCGAGCGCCAGGAGACAGGCGACCGCGAGGCCGATGATCGACCGTTTGAGGATGGTGGAGAAACGAATGGGTTCCGACATAATATCCTTCTCGTCCAGGCCCGGTCACTCAAGACTCATCCGGCTGCTGCGAACCACTGGCTCAGCGTCAAGAAAAGGCGCGCGAGCCATGCGGATGCAGCCGATGGGGCATTGTATCAAGTTCGAGCCGCCTAAAACGATAACGGCCGGGGGTTCATACCGGACAGTATAGGTAACCAAGGCATGATTTACATCTCTCACCCCTCACTGGCCGGGCACCACGGACTCCCGGAATCTTTGATCAGGCTGTGCTAAATTATCATTCCATGTTGCCGTCCAGTAATTCCGGACATCGTTGCCTGCGGTTGACTCCCCTGCGCGGCCTGACCGCCTGCGGGCTGCTCCTGCTCGCCGCCACGGCCGGCTGCCAGTCGCTCCTGCATAAATCTCCGGTGCCGGGGATCACGTCCAAAAGCCGGCTCTATACGTCGATCGTCGACCGGCTGGCGCCGGGGGTGCAGCCCGACATTGAAAAATATCAGAGCGCCCAACAGACGCAGGTGCTCTCCACCCATGCGGTGGGGCGCGACGTGCCGGCCCGGTACAAACGCCGGATCGCCCTCCAGAGCCTGACGGATCCCTGGGGCGGATTTTCCACGCTGGAACACCAGGGTCTGCTGATGGCCGAGCTCGCCGACGGCGGAGCCGATAATCTGCCGGCCCTGCTGGATGTGATGGAGGCCGCCGTCGATCGCACCTCAGAATATTTCAAGCCGATCCCCTTCCCCGGCACAACGGCCCAGAAGGACATCCTCAGTTTCCTCACCGATACGTTGGACGATGCGGCGATACAGCGCGAAAAAGCGCTGGCCAACCTCTCCGACGATGAGCGGCGATTCCTCTTCAAGCACGCAAGGACCCTGGCCGATCAGTTTACGCCGCGCTCGAACGAGCCGGCCCAGGAACGCACCGCGCACCTCAAGCTCGACGCGGAGTTCGCCCGGCTCGTGGACGAACAGCTCGACTATGCCGCGCTCATCGCCGCGGCGCAGACCGTGGCGCGGTTGAGCAACGACGCCTTTCTGCAGCGGCTGGCGCTCACCTTTCAGCATCGTTCCCCGGTGCAGCAACCGCCTCCCGGCATCACGGGCGACGTGCTCTTCGTCCAGCAGACCCGCGCCGGCTTGATCGTCATCGGCGGACCAGGCGTCAACACCTACGATCTCGACCGGCGCGTCCTCCTGGTTATCGACCTCGGCGGTGACGACACCTATCACGGAACCATTGCGGCATCCGGCGACATCGACCATGGGATCGGCGTCGTCATCGATCTGGCCGGCGACGACACCTACACCAGCGATCCGCTCGGGCTTGCCTCGGGACGGCTCGGCGTCGGCCTGCTCGTCGATCTGGCCGGCGACGATGTCTATCAGCTGGATCAGGGATCCGGCGGCACGGGCTTCGCCGGCATCGGCATCCTCTTCGACCGCAAAGGCAATGACGTCTACATGGGCAACCGCTTCACACAGGGCGCGGCCTTCGGCGGACTCGGCCTCCTGGTCGATCTGGCGGGCAACGACCGGTATACCAGCCATGGCTTTGCCATCGGATTCGGCGGACCGCTGGGAATGGGAGCCGTGATCGACCGCACCGGCAACGACGCCTATCAATGCGGCGACAAATATCCGAGTTCCCTGAATCAGCAGGAAGCTCCTGCGGCCAAACCGGGCGACCCCGCCTTTCAGTATCTCTGCTATGGCATGGGCAGCGGCGCGGGTGTGGACGGGGGAAGCAAAAAAGCCGACGCCCAGCTCCTCAATCTGGCCGGCGGACTCGGGTATCTCATCGATGTGGAAGGCCAGGATCAATACCGCAGCGGCAATCTGTCACAAGGCGCCGGCCATTACTTCGGCATCGGGGTCGCCATCGATCTGGAAGGCGACGACAGCCGCGCAGGCGGACGCACCAGCCTGGGAGCCGCCGGCCACTACGGCATCGGTCTCCTGGTCGATGCGCAAGGCGCCGACCGTTACACGCCCTCCGGACCGAAACACAATCTAAGTTCCGCCAGCGACCGTAGCGTGAGCCTCCTGATCGACGGTGGAACAGGAGCCGATGTCTACGACCTGACCCGCAGCACCGGACTGGGGGATGCCGACAGCGAGTCCTGGGCTCTCTTCATCGATGAAGGGGGAACTGATCGCTACCAGGGCCTGGCCGGTTTGGGCCATGGCACCCAGGACAGTCTCGGCTTGTTCTTCGATCTTTCCGGCACCGACACCTATGACAACCAGTCCGGCACGCCGCCGTCCGCCTCGGGACGCGGCAACGAACGGACGATCCGCGCGACCGGCAGCCTGTTTCAGGACCGTTGAGCCCCTCCCCGTCTTTGTTTTTCGTCTTTTCAGGCGCTTAGCCCAACATCTTCAAGCCGGCCCTTGACTTGCCCGATCCTGGATCTATCTCAGCTGTGACACGCTTCACTCATCGTGTCTCTTCTCAGGGATGAGAGAAAGGACTCACACATGGACAGCGAGACGAAAGTGCTGACCCTCCCCATATTACCTATTAAACGGACCGTCTTATTCCCCGGCGTCATGATGCCGCTCACCGTCGGTCGCGAACGATCGATGGCGGCCGTGCATGCGGCGATGAAAACGGAAGAGAAGATGATCCTGGTCGTGGCCCAGCGCGACCCGCAGACCGAAGAACCCGACTTGAGCGATCTCTATACGATCGGGACCAAAGCGATCATCAAGCAGATCGGCCAGTCCTCGGAAGGCGCCATCCATGCGTTCGTCCAGGGCGTGGACCGCGTCGCCCTGATCGAGGAAACCCAATCGACTCCCTATGCCGTGGCTAAGGTCCGGTCGCTGGACCGTCCCTCTGACACCGGTACGGAAGTGCAGGCCTTGCAGCGGGCCATTCAGGAACTGGTGACGGAACTGCCGAGAGTCATCCAGGCCCCCGGCATGCAGGAAGCCAGCGAAGCGCTGAGCCATGAGGACGATCCGGTGGCGCTCGCCTACCGGGTGGCGTCGCTGGTCAATCTCAGCGTGGCGGAAGAGCAGAAGCTGCTCGAAACCACGTCGACGATCGATCTGCTGCGCGCGCTCTACGTGGCCTTGTCCAAAGAGATCCAGATCCTCCAGCTGCGCGACAAGATCACCAGCGATGCGCAGGCGAAGATCGGCAAGAGCCAGCGCGAATACATGCTGCGCGAGCAGTTGAAAACGATTCAACAGGAGCTGGGCGAATCCGACAGCGACGACAGCGATCTCGCTCTGCTCAAGAAGAAAGTGGCGGAAGCCGACCTCCCCGACCATGTGCGGAAGGAAGCGGAGCGCGAGCTCGGGCGGCTGGCGAAAGTGCCGCCGTCATCGGCCGATCACCAGGTGCTCCGGACCTATCTGGAACTGGTGCTCGAACTGCCCTGGAAGAAGGCCTCGGAAGATCATCTCGACCTGGCGAAAGTCCGGCAGGTGCTCGAAGAGGATCACTACGGCATCAAGGAAGTGAAAGACCGGATCGTGGAACACCTCGCGGTCCTGAAGCTGAATCCGATGGCCAAGGCGCCGATCCTCTGCCTCGTCGGGCCTCCGGGCGTCGGTAAGACGAGCCTGGGCCAGTCCGTGGCGAGAGCGATGGGCCGAACCTTCGAGCGGATCAGCCTCGGCGGCGTGCATGACGAGGCCGAATTGCGCGGCCATCGCCGCACCTACGTCGGCGCATTGCCGGGCCACATCATCCAGGCCGTCCGGCGGGCCGGGGTGAACAATCCCGTGCTCATGCTCGACGAGGTCGACAAGATGGGGCGCGACTTCCGCGGAGATCCCTCTGCGGCGCTGTTGGAGATCCTGGATCCGGCGCAGAACCACACGTTCCGCGACCACTATCTGGATCTGCCCTTTGATCTGTCGAAGGCGTTCTTCATCACGACCGCGAACACGCTGGACACCATCAGCCAGCCCCTGTTGGACCGGATGGAAGTCATCCGCCTCCAGGGCTACAGCGAACGCGAAAAGGCGGAAATCGCCCGCCGCTACCTCTGGCCGAGACGGCTGAAGGAAGCGGGCTTGAGCGCCGAACAGGCGTTGCTGTCCGATGACGTGTTGAATCTCGTCATCGGCCGCTACACCAGAGAAGCCGGGGTGCGGCAGCTGGAGCAGATGCTCGGCCGGTTGACCAGAAAAGTCGCTCTGGCCTTTGCGGAACTTCCGGAGGGACAGGAGCGCCAGCCGGTCACGATCCGCCAGGACATGCTGGATGAATGGCTCGGCTCCGAACGGTTCATGCCGGAAGAGGCCAGAAAGAATCTGCCGCCCGGTGTGGCGACGGGATTAGCCTGGACCCCGGCGGGAGGCGATGTCCTCTATATCGAAACGACCCTGTTGCCCGGCAGTCATGAACTGACGATCACCGGACAGTTGGGCGATGTGATGCAGGAGTCGGCCCGCGCGGCGCGGAGCTATCTCTGGTCGCATGCGGAAAGCATGGGACTCGATATCTCCAAGTTCAAACGGAACGGCGTCCACATCCACGTGCCGTCGGGCGCGATTCCGAAAGACGGCCCGTCCGCCGGTATCACGATGGCCACGGCACTGGCGTCCGCCTATGTCGGGAAGGCGGTCCGGAGCGATACGGCGATGACGGGAGAAATCAGTCTGAGCGGCCTGGTCCTGCCGGTCGGCGGGATCAAGGAGAAAGTGCTGGCGGCCCATCGCGCGGGTATCCGGCGGATCATTCTGCCGAAGGCCAACGAGAAGGACCTGAAAGAAGTGCCGCAGGAAGTGCGCGACGAGCTCACCGTCATTCCGGTGGAGCGGATCGAAGAAGTCCTGCCGGCGGCGTTCAATCAGGACAGCCCCGCAGCCTCCACGGCTGAGCGGGATGAACCGCTCGCCACCTCGACCGCGTCGTAAAACGAGGAGGCCCCGGTGTTAAGCCGGGGCCTTCCCCTCTCGGTTCAAGAACTCTCTCACTCTTCTATTCTCAGTTCACGACAGAGATGGGCTCCGGTTGAGAACGTGACGAATCGGCACGCGCATGCGCGAGTGCGGAGAAGGCTTCCTGCTACTGTGGAGAAGGCCGGCGTCGATCAGTCAGGCTTGGGCCGTTGATACCGGAGCGAGTAGTGTCCGCACTTTGTGCAGACGACTTGGTACGGTGGAAGAGCCGGATCGTAGCGTTTGTGAATGTTCCCGGGCGGCACGGTCGAATCGGGGTAGCCTTGATTCCGCTGCGTGTCGAGCGGCCTCCCGCACTGACCATTCGAACAGTTCACAGTTTCTGAAGCGATGGGAGAATTTGTAGACATGCCTGCACCATAGCAGGGTCATCGGGCCAAAAGTAAGGGGTGTCAGCGTCCAAGGGGATCAGAAGACCAGAGTGCGCGATGAACTCACCGTCATTCGGAGCATCTCCCCTGGCCCAACGTAAGACCGCCCCCCTCGCATCATCAACGTTCTCTCAGTCCTATTCGTGCCATGCGCACAATCGCTACAGACACCATTCTCACTTCGGCGGAGGAGCCTGTGCATTACCCGATAATTGAGGCCCCCGACGAATGCGTGCCCTGCATCTCCACCATGAACAGATGATTGGGCTCCGTGATTGACTCAAAGCACATGTCCCAATGAGCCTCCTCAATGGCCACGTTCGGAATGGAGAAACTCGTCATCGTGAACTCGGTTGAGAATGGTCCAGACAGAGTTTTGCGTGCCCATTCCTCAAAGTGAGGTCGCAAGACGGCTTCAACCTCAACCAGGATGCGGCTGTAGTGCTGTTCCACCGTCAGAAAGAATTGGCGCTGTAGTTCGCTGGGGGGAAGCTCAGGGGCTGGAGCATCAACAAAGAGCTCGATCTCGCGAGCCATTGGCGTAAAGAGACGTGTGGCTTCCCAATACGAAATGCAGTCTTGAGGCAACCGTATGTACTTCAGATGCCCAAAGAAGTCGTCTTCCACCTCAAGGGGGCGAAACATCTTGAAGGGATCCCTGAGCATAGTCATTGATACTCCTGGTGGATGGACACCATAGTATACGACCGATCCATGCCTTTGTTCAGCCATTCCCACTCGAACAATGGCTCCTGACTCTATTTTCCGCAATCCGCGACCGTCATTCAAAGCATCTCCCCTGCCCACCGGCTGTCAGAAAAGAGCCGTGAGCGACCTCCCAACCCGTAATCCTACTAGGTCCTAGCGCAAATTCGCCGCCGACACGCTCCCCGCCTACCTCTCTTGATGAGGAAATACGCGAGAAATATCTGAATACCCCATATGCGTCATGGTTTTTTTACCCGGCGCAGCGTTAGGAGATGATGCCAAAACCGTCAGACGAAATGGTTCCTGACACCTTTCACTCCTCCAAATCTGGACAGCCCCATATGGGGATAGACCAGCTGACTAGGAACACGTAGAATGCATGTGCGTTCTAACTACTCTATTGGGCGTGCCTCCAAATGAGAATTTGCTCTTTCCAAATTCAGAACTACAAGAGTTTTCTTAAGCCAAGAGAACTGACACTCCAGGAAGGCTTTAATCTCATCGTCGGTCAAAATAATGTGGGCAAAACAGCATTACTCGAAGCTTTGTCGCTCAGGTTCACGGGGAAACCACATAGGAGCGAATTGACAGCCCCGTCACAGAATTCCGCAATTAACCCTTTTTCTTCTGCACTCGTGAAGCTTGCTCTTAGCGGGGAAGAACTCAGGGAAATTCTTCTTCAGTGTGGGGATTTTAATGTTCCGCATCAAGCAGATCCGCCAGCCGTACCGCAGGACCCGTATGGTGCACTTAACGCAATTCTTGCTAGAGACGAAACACACTTCACATTAGGCCTCAATGCCCCTAATAGCTCTATCAGCGAATTTGCCGTCGAAAATTACCCCACCCATGGTTTGTACCCAGCAACTAATGATTTTCACATCTTTCGCTCTTTGCCAGACAAATCAGGCTTCAGTCATGCCGGATCTCAACAGACAGGGCGGCAAGCGGATTTCGGAGTTCTAGTAGCCCAAGCTCTAAGAAACCGCATCTATCGATTCGACGCGCAACGCGTAGGTTTGGGTTCATGCGGGTTTGGCAATAATTCTGTTCTGCACCCCACGGCCAGCAATCTTCCAGAGGTCCTCAATATTTTACAGAACAATGCGTTGCTGTTTCAGGACTTCAACGAACTGGTGCATCGTATATTTCCCTCTATATTTAGAGTCTCTGTTAGGCCGCTAGTAAATAGTGCACTTGAGATTCTGGTTTGGACAGACGCCCCGCAGAGCAGGCGTGATGATCTCGCCATCCAGCTATCTGAAAGCGGAACTGGTGTCGGGCAGGTCCTTGCGCTCCTATATGTCGCTCTTACATCCAAGTACTCTCAAACAATTCTCATTGATGAACCTAGTAGCTTTCTCCATCCTGCTGCGGCTCGCAAGCTCATCGAAATCCTCAAGGAATTTCCGCAACACCAGTACATCATCGCGACGCATTCTAGCGAAATCCTAAGGGCGGCCAATCCCACGACGTTGACACTTATCCGTTGGCAGAGGCCACAGAGTATTATCGAGCTTGTCGACGCCGAGAAACTGATCGGGATACGGAAGTGTTTGGTGGAGGTTGGAGCAAAACCATCAGATGTTTTTGGCGCGGATCGCATCTTATGGGTTGAAGGTGACACGGAAGAGGAATGCTTTGCGCTGCTCTTGTCTAGCCATCGAACGGCTATAGGCACAAACATCGTTGGCGTAAAACACACGGGGGACTTTGCTTCTAAACGGGTACCCGTTCGAACAATCGTGGGAATCTACGAGAAGCTCAGCAAGGGGAATGCGCACTTACCGCCCGCGGTCGGCTTCATCTTCGACCGTGAATCACGTTCAGAGGCCCCAATAAAGGAGATCGAAACCCAATCACGGAACAGCGTGCGATTCTTACCTCGTCGCATGTATGAAAATTATCTTCTCGTTCCCACGGCTTTGACTACTCTGATGAATAGTCTCCATGACTTCTCTCAGACGCCAATCACCGTGGAGCAGGTTAACGCCTGGCTGACCTCGAAAGGAGGAAGTGGAAAATACCTATCCGCTCCTCAGCAGAAGATTGCCCTTACAGACCCGGAATGGCTCAGAACGGTTGACGGAGCCAAATTGTTACTTGACCTATTTCAAGAATTTTCTGGGACACGCCATACTTACAACAAAACTGATCACTCAGTTCAGCTCACAGAGTGGTTACTCAAGAACGATCCTGGAGCTCTCCAAGAGCTGAAGAGATTTCTTGTCGAAATTCTGTCTAAAGAAGACGTGGCAACTTAGAAGGAAAGAACTGCCGCTAAAAGCCACTTCATGGAGCAAAACGGAGTCTCTCCTCCATCCCATCAAACACACACACCAAGCCTATCGATCGAGTGATGGATACTGCAGATTTGATAATTAGGCGTCACGAATCAATACATGAACGACAACGTTCTCTCGCACAATGAAATGTGTCGGCGCGAAGGAGTCAGTCTCCAGCGAGGGATGAATTTCGGCCTTGGCGGAAATCATTCCGTGATTCTGATGTCCGTGCGCCCAAATGCTCCCTACCGCGATCGCCTCGAAGACGGTGGAACCACTCTGATCTATGAGGGACACGACCACCCCAAAACTGCTTCGTCCCCTAACCCGAAGGTAATTGATCAGCCTGGAGCTCTTCCATCAGGGCGGCTTACTCAGAACGGCAGGTTCCATGAGGCAGCGCAAAGATTCAAAGATGGCAAACGTTCACCCGAACGAGTTCGCGTCTATGAAAAGATCCGGTCAGGCATCTGGTCATACAACGGCGTCTTTCATCTTGTTGACGCATGGCAAGAACAGGATGAACATCGAGTCGTTTACAAATTCAAACTCGTCGCTGTCGAGGGCGACGAAGACTTTGCACAGCCCGTTCATCTAGACGCAGAACGACGGCGTATCATCCCCACTTCCGTTAAACTTGCAGTTTGGAAAAGAGATGGCGGGAAATGTCAGCTCTGTGAAGCCACTGACGAACTTCACTTTGATCATATCCTTCCCTTTTCAAAAGGTGGCACCTCACTCACGGCTGAGAATGTCCAACTTCTGTGCGCACGACACAATCTCCAGAAACGAGACAATATCGAGTAAGCAACCAGTCGATGTAGGCGCCACGGATACAGTCATGACCGACCGTTACAACCTCCACCGCTTCCTCACAGCCCAAGCGCCCACCTACGACACAGTCCTCGCTGAACTCCGAGCCGGAAGAAAATCCAGTCACTGGATCTGGTTTATCTTTCCTCAGATCGCCGGTCTTGGTCGCAGCGGAACGGCGCAGCAGTTCGCCATCACCTCCCTCGACGAGGCTAAGGCCTATCTCCAACATCCAACCTTAGGTCCCAGACTCCGCGAATGCACCCAGCTGGTGCTTGATGTGGAAGGGCGCAGCGCTGAGGAGATCTTCGGCTCTCCCGACTATCTCAAATTCCGCTCCTGCATGACCTTGTTTTCTACCGCTACGACAGACAACGCCCTCTTCAAATCTGCCCTGCTCAAATACTTCCACGGCCAGCCCGACCAACTGACCCTCGACCTCCTGGCACAACAACAATCCTAGCGATCCCGTACGCCCCAGCCTTGTCCTTGACTCCCCTCTCCCTCCTGCGTACCCTGCGCCACACATGACCGCTCCTTCACACAAACTCCTAGGTATTGGCCGGTTGGCGGCTGCGTGGCTGTTTCTGTTCCTATCGAGCCTGACGCTCGGCTGCGAGTATGTGCGGCCGACGATGAATGCGCCGCTGGATCAGTACAGCACGGACTACGGCTATCGCTCCACCAACCTGCCTCCGTCCAAAACCGGCAGCACGGACGGGCTCTTTATCGTCTCCTCGTTTTCCGGTGGCGGCGCGCGGGCCTCAGCCCTTTCCTATGGCGTGCTGCGGGAGCTGGCACGGACGCAGATCCGGTGGGAAGGGGTCGAGAAGCGGCTGGTCGATGAACTGAACATCATCAATGCCCTGTCAGGCGGGAGCTTCACGGCGGCCTACTACGCCCTCTACGGCGACCGGATTTTTCACGACTTCGAATACCGCTTTCTCCGGAAGGACTGGGAGAGCGAACTCCGGTCGCGGATCTTCCGGTCGCCCTCGAACTGGCTCCGGCTCTGGTCTCCCTTTTTCGGCCGGGCTCATGTCTTTTCGGAACTGCTGGATGAAGCGCTCTTCGACGGCCACACGTTCGGCGATCTCGTGGCGCAGCGCCGGCGGCCGATGGTCTTCATTCATGCCTCCGACATGGCCAGCCTCTCGCGGTTCGAGTTCAATCAGCGGCAGTTCGACCTGATCTGCTCCGACCTCAGCCAACTTCCCATCTCGGTGGCGACCGCCTCATCGGCCGCGCTGCCGCTGATTCTGAGTCCGATTTCGATGACGAACTATGCCGGGCAATGCGGCTATGTCCCGCCGCTGGTCTTGCAGGAGGAAAAGACCACGACGTGGGGCCGGCAGCGGGCGAACGAATTGCGGTCGTACCTCGACCCCACGAAGCGCCCCTATATCCATTTGCTGGACGGCGGGCTGTCGGACAATATCGGCATGCGCGCGGTGCTGGAGAACACGGCCTACATCGGCGACCTGGAATCGACCTTCAGGTCGCTGGGCGCGAAGAAGATCCGCAGGCTGGTCTATTTATTGGTGAGCGCCGAGACCACGCCAGATCCCCACCAGTACACGCTGAACGAAATCCCCGGCCTCATGCGGGTGAGCCGGGCGCTGGTCGATATACCCATCAACCGCTATTCCACCGACACCGCCGAGCTCATGCGTCAGGCCGTCGCGCAATGGCAGCGGGAACTCCGCCAGCGCCCGCCCGGAACGGACAGTATTTTTGCGCCCGATGCCGACGTCTACTTCATCAACGCCAGCCTGACAGAGATCGCGGATCCGGACGAGCAGGCGCGCCTCATGAACATCCCCACCAACCTGGCGCTGACCGACGACGAACTGGATCACCTCCTCCTCGCCGCCACGAAACTCCTCCGCAACGACAAAGAGTACCAACGCCTCCTCCATGACCTCGCCACCGACGCCGCGACTCCGTCACCCACTAAATAACCAGCGTGTTCTTAGTCCATCTCTCCCCCTTCCTCTCCCAAGGGGCTGGGGCTCAACGCGACCATCGCCGGAGGAGCGGGAACCCGTCGAGGTTCTGCTAAGAAGGAAAGCGGAAACTGACCGAGTCCGCGAGGGAATTTCCGAAGGCTTCCGCTTCGCAGAACCCGAACGGGTCGCTCCGGGAGGTGCGAGAGCAGTTGAGCCCCAGCCCCGCCCTCCCTCTCCTTGCCCTTCCCTCTTTCCTTATGTAAGGATTATCCCCGCCATCCGACTGACAGCCATCTACTCGCTTCGGCCGATAAAGGAGACACCCTATGCCATCCAAGATCGACATCCCCGCCATCGTCAAAGTGACGAAAGCCGATGAGGAGTGGAAGAAGCTCCTGTCGCCTGCGGCCTATCAGGTCCTGCGCCACGAAGACACCGAGCGGGCCTTTACGAGTCCGCTGCATGAGAACCACCAGGCCGGCATCTACTATTGCGCGGGCTGCGATCTCCCCGCCTATTCGTCGGAGCACAAATTCGACAGCGGCACCGGCTGGCCCAGCTTCTGGCAACCGATCGACCCGAAGGTGGTCGAGACGCGCACCGACACAAAGTTCTTCATGACCCGCGTCGAGGTCCACTGCGCCCGGTGCGGCGGCCATCAGGGCCATGTCTTCGATGACGGTCCGAAGCCGACCGGCCTGCGCTACTGCATCAACGGCGTCTCGCTCAAATTTGTCGCCGGTTGATCCACGGCAGCCGCGCCGCGCAATTCTGTCACCTGTCCCCGATTGTTCATCTCTGTGCTATCCGCTCCCCCCAAGAGAGCGGGTAGCACCGGCCCTTTGATCCATGTACAATCTTCTTCACATCTTCTGGAGTCTTAATCTGTATGTCACGCTGGTTCTCCTTCGGCAGTTTGTGCCTGTCGAGTCTAACGCTTATCTCCTGCGGAAACGGGGCCTCCCCGTTTGCCTGGGACACCAACCCCTGTCAGCTAATCACCGCGGCGGAGGCCGAAGCCGCGCTGGGCGAACCGGCGCAGGAAGGCCAGCGCGCCGATTCCAAAACCTGCATCTTCAAATCCGTCCGCGACAGCGCCAATGCCGTGACCGTGCAGGTCGAGGAAGCGCCCGGCGTCGACCGACGTGCGGGATTCAATAAGGAGCGGCTGCGGCGCGATAGCGTTCTCATTGCCGGACTGGGAGACGGCGCGGTCCGGATCGATTCGCCCCCGTCGCTTTCCCGTCTCACGTTTTTACGCGGCGAGAATCTGGTCACGGTCATGGTGTCGTCGATTCACGCCGCCGATCTTCAGGCGTCGGTGATGACGATCGGCAAACGGGCGGCGGAACGCTACGGCGCCACCGTCGCGCTGTCGCAGATTCCACCTTCGTCGACGGTCACCGCCTCCAGCGACGCGATGCCGGATCGCCAGACAACGTCTTCTCCGGCGTTGCGGACGTCGCCGGTCGCCGTAACGCAGACGAGAAGCGTCGAACAGACCGGTTCAACGGGCCCGTCCAAGGCCTCGACCGCCGACTTGAGCGCGCTCGTCGGCACCTGGCAGGCGCACACGATGCAGGGCACCACGCGACACAACTATCTGCTGGAGATTGCACCCACTCAGACCTGGACGCTGTCCTCCCTGACGCAGTTCGACGGTGTGCTCGACGCGGCCTCCGGGCGCTGGTCGCTGGATCGCGCCAACTCATTCAAGGGGCAGTCGTGGAAGGGCACCTACCTCACCGCGCAGCCTGACTCCTTTTCGAGTACCGGCAGTCTCCAGGGCACCTGGACCAGGCTGGCCGCGGATCAACCCCCGAGCAAAATTCCGGCGGAACTCTGGAGCCAGCGGAAGAACACGACCAGCGTGCCGATTTTTCAACTCAAGAGCGTCGATGACGCGCTGGTAGGCACGTGGGAAAGCACCGGCACCTATGCCGGCGGACCGGCCTCGTTTGTCTGGACGATCAAAGCGTCAGCGGCCTCGGATCTGTTCATCATGGACCAAACCCGCGGCACCCTGGTGACAAAAGGCGGCGTGACTCAGTTGCAGCCCTTGCAAAAACGGCAGCGCAGTATCGGGATCGTCGCCGTTCAGGACGACGGCTTCACCACGAGCGATGGAAAATCCAGCCTCCGCTGGACCCGCCTCGTCCCGCAACCGGATTCCCCACAACCACTCTAAGCATCATCGGGCACGACTCAGACCGTGCCCTCGCAGGGAGATACGGCCATGTCCGGCACACATGAGACCATCGGATTTGTCGGCGTCGGGCGCATGGGCGCGAACATGGCCCGCCGGCTGAAGGATTTCGGGTTCCCGATCTCGGCCGTGTACGACCGGCAGACGGCCGTCGCCACGGAACTGGCGAAAGAGCTCGGCTGTCAGGCCGCGGCCGATCCGGCGGCCGTCGCGCAAGCCTCGCAGACCGTTATCACCGTGGTCACCGACGATGCGGCGATGGATCAGATCTTTGCCGTGGATGACCCGACCAGTCTATTGGCCCACGCGAAGGACCGGCTCTTCATCAATTGCGCAACGGTCTCTCCGTCGATTCACCGGGAGGTGGAGCAGCGGGTCACCGTGCGCGGCGGCGCCTCACTCGAAGCCTGCATGGCGAGCAGTATTCCGCAGGCGCGCCAGGGCACGCTCTATCTGATGTGCGCGGGCCGGAAGCTGACGTTTGAACGGGCGAAGCCCATGTTGCAGACCCTGGGCAAAACCGTCCGCTATATCGGAGCCAGCGGCAGCGCGGCGGAGGTCAAGGCCCTGGTGAATATGGTGATGAACTGCAACACGGCGGCGCTGGCGGAAGGGTTGGGATTAGGCCAGGCTCTCGGGCTGGATCTGACGATGCTCCGCGAGGTGTTCAGCCAGACCGGCGCCAATTCGCGTGTGCTGGAAACCGACGGCGAAGACATGCAGCAGCGCGCGCATGACTGCTATTTCTCCGCCGCCCATGCGGCGAAGGATTCCGGAATCGCCGTGGCGCTGGGCCGGGCAGCCGGACTGTCGCTTCCGGTCGCCGAAGCGACGCTGGCGCAATATCAGCGGTTGGTAGCGAGCGGAAAAGGCGAGCTGGACAAGTCGGCGATCGCCGAACTGACGTTTAAAGACCGGGTGAAGGAATCACACTAGCCTGGAAGATTCGGTCAGGAGGCCAGACCGGATTTGGGTTCGAACGTCGCCAGGACGTCGCGGACTTTCGATGCCAGCACGGACGGCGAATAGGGCTTCTTCAACAGACAGGCGCCCAACAGCCCCTCGAAATCCTGATACGCCACCAGACCCGACACGAACAGCACCGGCAGTTCCGGTCGCTGGATGCGCAGCAGATGGGCTAACTGCGGACCGGACATCTTCGGCATCACGACATCCGCCACCAGAATCGAGACCTGGTCGTCATATTGATCGAACAGGGACAGCGCCTTCTCCCCGTTTTCCGCATACAGCACCTGATAGCCGTGCATCTCGAGCATCTGGCCGGTCACATGGCAGACGGCGGGATCGTCATCGACGACCAGGACTTTTCCCTGATGGAGCGGTGAAGGCGCGGCACCGGACGGCGTGCAATCGGAACTCTGCATGACACCTCCTTGAACAAACCGCTCCATGTGTACCATGGAAGGCGGACGGCACCAAGGAAGAGATGAGTTTTGACCGCCCCGTACTACGCCTTACTGAAATCCGGCAAACCGGCTCCAGAGGCTGATTACCAGCCAAACGACCAGGGCGACCAACGCCAGCAGCAGCACGACCGTCCCGCCGATCAGTCCGACGACATAGGTCCAGTCCCGATGGGTGGTTCTGGCCGGTTGCGTCGCCGCGTCGCGCAGCAGCGCCGCGTTTCGCATGTTGCTTTGGAACCAGACGGAGAAGAGATCGCCCAGGACCGGAACGGCTCCGACCACTCCGTTGATCAGGAGGTTGAGGCTCATTCTGGTGATGACGATGCGGGGCACGTCCAGACGCGCAGCCAAACCCAGAATCACGGCCCCCATGAGATTCGCCAGCACATCGCCGAGACCGGGAATCAGCCCGATGAGCGGATCGAGACCGAGATAGAGCGAAGTTCCAGGAATTTTGACCGTGGTATCCAGGACTTTGGCAAGCAGTTCCGCCGCCGCGACCAGCGCCCGGCGCTGCTCTTCCGTCCCGGAGGGCTTCTGTGCGGAAAAGGATGACGGGTTAGTCACGGCGTTCTCGCACCGCATGTTCTTTCAGCCAACAGCGGTCCATGACCACCGCCAGACCAGCCTCACGTGCCCGTTCCGCCGCGGGATGATTGATCACCCCCTCCTGCATCCAGACCGCTCTGGCTCCTGCCGCGATGGCGGCCTCAACGATCGGCAGGACGTCTTCGGATCGACGGAAGATATCGACCAGATCGACGGGACCGGGCACCTCGCTGAGCGAGGCATAGGCCTGTTCGCCGACGACGGTCCGTTCGTTGGGATTGATCGGAATGACGCGATACCCCTGCGCCTTCATGTAGGCTGCGACATGGTTGGAGACGCGGGAAGGATTCGAGGAAGCGCCGACGACGGCGATGACCCGGCAGTGTGCCAGAATGTGCTCGATGGTATCCGCGTCCGACAGCGACATTCCCCACCCTACCATGCGCGCCGGTTCCCGGAAAACGGGTGAAAGGATCGGCCTCTTGACGACATATCAGGGATAGGTCATATCACCTGCGCCCGGATCGCCAGGATCCGCGGTGCATCACTTCACGATGGAGGCTCCAATGCGAACTGGCTGGCGTGCGGCGATCTCCCCGGTAGTGCTCTCCTGTGCCGGTCTCTTCACCCTGCTGGCCCCTCACCCGGGTCTCGCCACAGAACCCGTTGCGCTCCTGCCCCTGTCCAAGATCGTGCTCTATTCGAGCGGCGTCAGCTACTTTCAGCATGACGGCAGCGTGACGGACCGGACGCAACTGGATCTGCGGCTCCAGACCAGTCAGATCAACGATCTCTTGAAAAGTCTCGTGGTTCAGGATTTCGGCGGCGGCAGGATCTCCACCGTCACCTACGGATCGCGGGACCCCGTCACCAAAACACTCGGCACGTTCGGCATCAATTTGAACGGAAACCCGACCTTGGGCCAGATCCTGACGCAGGTTCGTGGCGAACGGGTTGAGGTTTCCGCCCCCAACCCCCTGACGGGCACGATTCTGGGGGTCGAAAAGAAGACGGAATCCATCACCGACGGACCAACGCGCCGTGTCATTGAACAGGAATACCTGAACCTCCTCACTGACGAGGGCTTTCGCTCGCTCCCCTTCCCGCAGATCCAGCGGGTCAAACTGTTGGATGCCGCGTTGAACGTCGAACTGCAGCAGGCGCTGGCCACGCTGGCGACCAACCACGATGCGCAGCGGAAGACGGTTTCCATCACCTTCGACGGCACCGGCAGCCGCCAGGCCCGCGTCGCCTACCTGACTGAAACCCCGGTCTGGAAAACGACCTATCGTCTGGTCCTGGATGAAGAGAA
>OMJA01000130.1 GCA_900299245.1 Nitrospiraceae bacterium
AACAATGCCGCAGTTTGAATCGAGTTTTTTCTCGTCGCTGATTTTCTGGGAGATTCTGTCCTTCGGGATTCTGTTCTTCGTGCTCTATAAGTTTGCCTTTCCCGGCATCCTGAGCGTCCTCGAAGAACGGGAGAAGAAGATCAAGGACAGCCTCGACCAGGCGGAACGTCATCGTGCAGAGTCTGAGCGGGCCTTGAAGACCTATGAAGCCAAGCTCAGCGCAGCGGCGAAGGAAGCCGAGGCCATTCTGGCGGCGGCTCAGGAGCGGGCTCAGCGACTGCTGGATGAAAACGAGCAGCGGATGAGTACGGAAGCAGAGCGCATCAAGGGCGAGGCGACGCGCGAGATCGATCATGAGCGCCGGAAGGCCGTGCAGGACATCCGCAATCAGACCACGGAGCTGGCGTTGATGGTGGCGGAAAAGGTGGTGCAGCGCAGTCTCACGGATGCCGATCAGCGGAAGTTCGCCGACGAAGCGCTCAGCGCCCTCTCGAAGTCACACTCCTAATCGACGTCCTCTTAGATTACTTGGCCTGGCGCGGTGGGTCTATGCTCACTCCGCCAGGCCGATACCCTTCCAGATCAATCGTGACAAACCGGAAGCCGAGCGCCTTCATGCGGCGGCTGATTCTTGTTCCTCGCTCGCCGTCGAGCATTCGCGCGAGTTCATTCTGACCGACTTCGATTCTGGCGATCTCGCCGTGGTCTCTGACACGGCAGTGCCGGAACCCTTCCGCAAACAAGACTTCTTCCGCCTGTTCCACCCTGCTGAGCTTTTCTCTGGTGATCGTAATGCCCCGGGGGATGCGCGAGGACAGGCAGGCAGCGGCGGGTTTATCCCAATTCGACAGTCCCAAGTCTCTCGCCAGCGATCGAATGTCAGCTTTGGTAAGTCCTGCTTCCACCAGGGGGCTGCGGACTCCCCATTCGCGTGCGGCCGTGATGCCGGGGCGATCATCGCCGAGATCATCGAGATTCGTCCCGTCGACAACAACCGCCTGCGCGCGAAGTGCGCTCAATTTTCCCATCAGCTGGTAGAGATCGGTTTTACAGTGAAAGCAGCGGCTAGCATCGTTCGCGGTGAAGGCGGGTATTGTGAGCTGGTCGGTTTCAATCAGCTCATGGCGCGCGCCGATTTCTTTCGCGACACGTGTTGCAGTTTCCAGCTCGACTGCGGGGAACGTCGGGGAAATTGCCGTGATCCCGACGGCGGAATCTCCGAGTTGATCGTGGGCGACTTTCAGGACGAAGGTGCTGTCGATCCCGCCGGAGTACGCGACCAGTACGGAATCCATAGCCGCAAAAATCTGGCGCAGATGAAGAAGCTTGTGTTCGAGTGAAAGAAGTTGCATAGCGGCACAGCGCCGGGAGATGGGTTACTGGCGGACTTTGGCTTTGGCCACGTTGCCGACGACGACGAGCGCGTAGTGCTGCGGGTCGAGATATTGCCTGGCCACGCGCTGGACGTCTTCCTTCGTGACGCGCTCGATCCATTTCGGGTACTGGCTGAAATATTCGAATCCCAGCCCGTAGTACTCGACCTGTGCCAGCACCTGGGCCAGCTTGGCGGTTGAGTCGAGGCGGAGCGGAAAGCTGCCCATCAGGAAGGATTTCGCTTCCGCCAATTCCTGGTCGTTGACCGGACTGTCGCGGATGGCTTTGATTTCCGTCAACACGCCGGTGATCGCCTGGTTCGTGGCTTCGGTTCTCGTCTGCAGATTCACCCAGAAGGAGCCGGGGAGCATGCGCGCGTCGTAGTGGCTCATGATTCCGTAGGCGAGGCCTTGTTTGTCGCGGATCGAATCCATGAGCCGCGACGAAAATCCTCCGGCTCCCAGAATATGATTCATGACGGTGACGGCATAGAAGTCGGGATTGTTCCGGCTGATGCCCCCGTGGCCGAGGATGATCGTGGACTGGGTCAGGTCTTTCTCGATCAGCTGGACGGCTTTCTTTTCCACAGTCGCCGGCTTCTTCGTCGTCCGGGTCTGAGGGGTGCCCTTCTTCCAGCTCCCGAAATGCGTTTGCACGAGGGCTGTGGCCTGTTCGACGGAGAGATCCCCGACGATGGTCAGAATCACCTGATTGGGGAGATATTCTTTTGCGTAGAAGTTTTGTACGTCCGCCAGCGTGATTTTGCCCACTGTGTCTTCAGTGCCCTGCACCGGCCATCGATAGGGGTGGTTGTGAAAGACCAGCTGGTTAAAGGCTTTCATCGCTACATGGCCGGGATCGTCGCTGTCGCTGGCGATTTCACCCTGGATCTGCGCACGCACCCGTTCAAATTCATGCTTGGGAAAAGCCGGATGCATCAAGACATCAGCCAGGAGGGTAAAGCCCAGGTCGATATCTTTCTTCAGGACGCGCGCTGAAGCGGTGGTGAAATCTTCTCCCGCTTTGGCCTCCAGGGATCCGCCGATGAAGTCTATCTGTTCCGCCAGTTGTTTCGAGGACCGGCTGGTGGTTCCCTCATCCAACAGGCTGGCGACGAGATTGGCGACGCCGACTTTGTCCTGAGGATCGTAAGCCGATCCGGTCTTGACCAGCGCGTGGATTTCCACGATCGGGAGGAAATGTTGCTCCAGGACCAGGACCGTCATCCCGTTCGGCGTGGTGAATTTGGCCGGCGTGATATCGGCGGCGTACGAGGGTGTCGCGAACGAGAGCGCAACTGTGGCGACAAACGCAGCACATGCGTGACGCCAGCTAGTCATCCCCGTGAATCGCGCGGTTACTGTGACGGTAGTCATCGAGTCAGGGCTTTCCGGCGTGTGCGGCGGTCGGCTGAGGCTCCGCAGCCTTAGGCGGTTGGGGAATCAGAATGCCGACTGTCCGGTTATCGGGATTCAGGTATTGCTTGGCCACGCGTTGAATGTCTTTGGCCGTGACCGCGCGGATGCGTTCCAGAAATTGATCGACTCGCCGCCAGCCGGCCCCGATAGATTCCGATTGGCCCAGCAGCATGGCATGGCGGAAATTCGAATCCTGCTCAAATACGTGAGCGGCTTCGACCTGATTCTTCGCCCGCTGCAATTCCAATTCGGTCGGCGGTTCGTTTTGGAGCCGGGTAATCTCGCGATACAGGGCATCCTCGACCGCGTCCACTTTGGCGCCGGGATTGACCAGGGCATAGAAATAGAACAGGCTGGGGTCGGTCTGCATCAGGCTGTATTCGGCACCGACGGCCAGGGAGTTCTTCTGATCGTAGACGAGGCTTTGATAGAGGCGGGAGCTTTTCCCATGCGACAGGATCGATTCCAGAATGTCGAGGGCGTACGAATCGTCGCTGGAATAATTCGGCACGCGAAAGCCCAGCATGACAAACGGGACTTGCGCTTCGCGCTTCAGGAGAAAGCGCCGTTCGCCGCGTTGTTCCGGTTCGACGGCCAGCGTGGCTTTCGGGCTGGGCCCCTTGGGAATCGGTTCGAAGAGATGCTTGATGGTCGGGAGCAGGGTATCGGCCTTGATGTCGCCCACCACGATCAATGTGGCATTGTTCGGCGAATAGTACGTGTCGTAGTGGCGCTGCAAATCGTCCAGCGACATGGCGTCCAGATCGGCGAACCAGCCGATCACCGGCCAATGATAGGGGTGGCTGAGATAGGCCTGGGCGAAGAGGGCCTCCACGAGAGCGCCTTGCGGATCATCCTCGGTTCGCAACCGGCGTTCTTCTTTGACGACTTCGCGTTCAGTTTGGAATTCGCCGTTGTCCAGAATCAGCCCCTGCATCCGGTCGGCTTCCATTTCCAAGGCAAGCTCGACGCGATCGGCTGAGAGGTTCTCAAAGTAGGCGGTAAAATCCTGGCTGGTGAAGGCGTTATCGACGCCCCCGTTCTTCCGGATGATCCGGGAGAACGAGCCCTTCGGATACTTGGCCGTGCCTTTGAACATCATATGCTCGAGCATATGGGACAGCCCGGCCCGGCCCATGACCTCGTTGCGCGAGCCCACTTTGTACCAGACCTGTACGGTCGCCACCGGCGCCTTCGGGACCTCCACGAGCAGAACTTTCATTCCGTTGGATAACAGATATTCGTGCGGTTCGGCCGCGTGGCTTGTTCCCGCCCACAGGCAGAGGCCGAGTAGGAGGGAAAACAGTGACAGGTGACGGTGGTGTCGTGAATTCTTCATGGGGTGAGTCGCACGTGGCATGCTAACAACGGGATTCGATTTGTGTCAAGGCAGCAGAGCCATGGCCGGTCGGTACATTGCCCAATTGGCCGCAGGCACCCAGCACGTCGCGCCCCCGGCTTTTGCGAATAAACGCGTCGATGCCGGCGCGGGTCAGTATCGCCTGGAAGGTAAAGATGCGATCATCGGCCGGACGGCGGAACGCGTTTCCGGGAAATTCGTTGAACGGAATCAGGTTCACTTTGCACCGGATGCCGGAGAGCAGCTTCACGAGACGCCGGGCGTCGTCATCGCGGTCGTTGATGCCGGCGAGCAAGACGTATTCAAACGTCAGCCGGCGCATGGGGGGGAGCGGGTAGCGGCGGCAGGCGGCCATGAGTGTCTTGAGTGAGGCGATTTGGCTGGCCGCAGGCATCAATTGCCGGCGTTGTTCCTCTGTCGTGCCGTTCAAGGAAATCGCCAGATTTACACCGAGCGCCGCCACGTCTTTCAGGCGTGTGGCGAGCCCCGCAGTGGAGACCGTAATGCGGCGAGGGGACCAGCCGAGTCCCCACGACTTATTCGTCAGGCAGCGGATCGCGGCGGATAAGGCTTCAATATTGGCGAGCGGCTCGCCCATGCCCATGAAGACCAGATTCGTCAGGTGTTCATCGCCGGAGAGGTGATCTTGCGCGGTCAGGATCTGATCGACGATCTCATGCGCCTTGAGATTGCGCTTCAGCCCCATCGTGCCGGTCAGGCAGAAACCGCAGTCCAGCATGCAGCCGACCTGCGTCGAGACGCAGAGCGTCAGCCGGTCTTCATCGGGAATCAGGACCGTTTCAATGCGAAGGCCGTCGTCCAAGGTCAGGAGCAATTTGCGCGTGCCGTCGGATGAGCGGAGTACCGTGCAGTTCTCGGTTCGCTGAATCGTGGCGACGGTTGTCAGTTTCTCACGATCGGACTGCGACAGATCGGTCATCTGCGCGATGGCGCGAGCCCGGCGCTGATACAGCCAGCGCAGGATCTGCCCCGACCGATATCCGGGCCAGCCGAACCCGCGGACAAGCGCGGCCATCTGGGGCTCGGTCAGGCTCAGTAAATTCGTCTGCGGGCGCGAGGTGTCAGTCATGGGTCGAGAGGCGTTCATGGATGAAGTGCAGGGTATCACAGGGTGAGGGTCGTCGGCAGTAGCTGTTCGTGGCTTAATGTGCAATCCTGCGCCGCCCCTCCTACCCCTCTTGTCTATAATGTGTTACTACATTTGGCTATGAAGACCGCATCTCGGTTGATGCTCATTCCCTCAGTGATCGTTGCCCTCTTAGGGGCTTCCCTTGACCAGGCGCTGGCCTCACAGGTGAGTAATGGAGAGACGTCCGCGGCCGGCGCCTGCGAATCTGCGGAAGAGTGTTTTCTTGCTGCCGCCCAGCCCAAGGAGCGCTTGGGGAACCAACTCACAAAAGATCAGGTTTCGGCGCTCAAGTTGGAGCGATTGCGCTTGATCACGGAACGTTTCCCCGGTTCGATCTGGGCGAAGCGCGCGGGCGTCTTGTCCGGAGTGCTACTGGTTGAACGGAACCCCTCGGCAGCCCTACCGTTTTTACGGGCGGGGCAACGGGATCTTCCGGTGCTGGATGATTACCTGCGTCTCTGGATGGGCGAGGCGACGTTGCATCTGGGTGAGGCGAAAGAGGCGGCCGGGCTGTTTGAAAGTGTGGTCCAGGCGGTGCCGGATTCCAATCTGACCGGCCTGGTGGCGCTGCGCGCCGGAGAGGCCTGGTATCAAGCGGCAAGCTGTCCCGAGGCGCTGGGTTGGCTGACGAAGGCGGTGGCGAGCAACGAGAAGGATAAAGATAAAGATCCTCTCGTGCCGCAGGCGTGGCTGCGGATGGCGGCCTGTTATCTTCGCGCCGGCCAGATTGCCGACGGGCGGACGACGCTCAAGCAGCTCTGGGTCCGGTTCGCGTATGCGCCGGAAGCGAAAGAGGCGGAGACATTGCTCCTCACGAATCTTGGCGGAGAACCCTGGGCGGCTTCCGCGGAAGATTATTTCAATCGTGCGCAGGCGTTCCTCGGCCAGGCGTTGCATGCGGAGGCGATCGAGGAGCTGAAAAAGTTTTTGGCGATGGAGCCGGCCTCGCCGCATCGCGGCAGCGCGAAGCTCAAGCTCGGGGTCGCACAGGTGCGGCTGAAACAATATGATCAGGCCCGTGAAACGTTTCGGGCGCTCATGGCCGAGCATGTCGCGGAATCCGATGAAGCCACCGTCTGGCTGGCGCGGGTCTACCTGCGACAGGCAACGGGGGCGAAGCTGTTGGAACTGAGCCGGTCGCTGGACAAGCTGTCGCTGTCGGCGGAGCAGAAAGGGCAAATCAACATCTTTGCCGGAATCTGGCTGGAAGATCAAAAACAGTTCAATGAAGCGATCGCGAAATATCGGGCGGTGGCGAAGGCGGGGGAGCCGGCGACCCAGCGGGCGGAGGCCTCCTGGCGTGTGGGCTGGGCGCTCTACCGCATGGCCCGGTACAAGGAAGCTATCGGGGTCTGGCAGCATATCGTCGATCAGCGCGACAGCGATTATGAGCCCCAAGTGCTCTATTGGATCGCCCGCTCCTTGACGCACACCCAGAACGGACGGGCGCGCGACGTCTATGCGCAGCTGTGCCGGCAGTACCCGTTCACGTACTACTGTCAGCTGGCCAGGGAGCAGGCGCCCGATGCCGTGGTTGAAATCGGCGGCCCACCTGTCCCGTCGGCGGTGGCGGAGTCGCCGACGGCGGAAGTCGTCGCTCCATCGGTGATGAAATTTGCCGAGGTGGAGCAGCAGTCGGCCTACCGTCGGGCGCTGGAGTTGAAGATGCTGGGGCTTGAAGCCGATGCGGCGCGGGAACTGGCGGCGCTCACTGAGCAATACACCCGTGATCCGGATATCTTGATGACACTCTCGATGCGCTTGAACGAGGTGGGGGCCTATAATCACGCACTGCGGTTGGCTCGTGCCCGGTTCCGTGAAAAGTTGGAGCGCACCGGTGGAGCCGTGGCGCCGGGTCTGTGGAGCGTGGCTTATCCGACCGGTTTGATTCCCACGATCAAGACGCAGGGTTTGAACGGAGTGAATCCCTATCTGGTCGCGGCCATCATTCGGGAGGAGAGTCAGTACGATGTGCGGGCCGTGTCGCGGGTAGGCGCGATCGGATTGATGCAGGTCATGCCGGCAACGGCCAATCAGGTTGCGCAGCGGCATCATTTCCCCGCGGTGACACGTGAAGATCTGTTCGATCAAGAGACGAATATCCGGATCGGAGCCCGGTATGTTGAGCAGTTGCTGGCCCAGTTCTCGGGCGATGTGATTCAAACGATCGCCGCCTACAACGCGGGGCCGATCGTTGTGGGAAATTGGGCCGGGCAGCACAAAGGACGCAGCCAGGATGAGTTCGTCGAATTGATTCCCTTTCAGGAGACGAGGCAGTACGTAAAGCGGGTGCTGCGGAGTTTTAAAGAGTATCTTCGCCTGGCCGGGAGTGCGGGTTCGGTTTCTTGACAAGATGTAGTGAAGTTTTTATAGTGCCCCACAATCCATTGGGCTTATTGGGAGATTTTGAGCATGTCGTTGGATCGTCTCGATGCGCTGGAAGCGCGGATTCGTGAGCTGGTGAAGCTGGTGCAGGAATTCAAAAAGAAAAACGCATTGTTGGAAGATGAGCTGAAGGCGACGCGGCAGCGTCTGTCCACCCAGGACGATATGAATCGGCAGTGGGAGCAGGAACGGGTGGATATCAAGGCGCGAATCGAAAAAGTGATGAGCGAGATCGATCTATTGGAGTGTTTGGACGATTCCAAGGAGGTGGCTCTTGACTAAGACCATTGATGTGGAAATTTATGGCCAGCGCTATTCCATTCGCGGAGAGGCGGATGACGCCTATATTCGCAGGCTTGCGAGCTTTGTCGATGAACATATGCGGACCCTGGCCGAAGGTATGAAAACCGCGACTCCGTCCAAGCTGGCGGTTTTGACCGCAATCAATCTGGCCCACCAGTTTTTCGAATCCGAAAAGAAGCGGACCCAGGGCGAGGCCGATGTCGATCGCCGGATGGAGTCGCTCATGGAATCCATCGAAGAGCAGATGCCGATCTCCCTCTTCCGGTGAGTTTCGCCTTGCTTTCGGAAAAGGCCTTTGTTATCGTGGGTCTAGTGTTTTTGTTATGCGTGTGTCGAGAGGTGAGGATCGGGTTTCCCAGGCACGTCATCCAGATCTGAATGTGTGATCGAGATAGTCGAATGATCAACGCACAAGAGAACAGCAGTGTATCTGTGTATGCGGTTTTAGTACGGTGGATTCTCACATTGTGGGTGATCCCTGTTCGGCGGTTCGTGTGGACAATCGTAGATCGGTGTGGAGAGACGCTGTCGCATGTCTCCCGCACTGCCGGTCGTGACCTGCACGTTCAGCCTGTGTTTGCGGTTATCCCTCGTCGCCGGAGCAGGATGGTACAGGTTCGAGCGTCCCGGCCGGATGGGAGCGGATACAGATACACAGATGATAGATTTGCTGGTTCCCGCGTGTGGTCGCGTTTGGGATGACAGTCGTTCCGGTGTAAGCCTTCCTCGTTTCCTCTTCACCCTCGCATAGCGCTGCGTTGCTAACAGATTGCAGAGAGCAGGCGATCCGGTCTGTTTTCTCCATGAAGGGGGTGCTCCCATTTCTACCTCACTCGTTGCCTACATCCTGTGCGGACTCATCGGGGCGTTGATCGGTGCCGGTCTCCTCGAAGTGGTTCGCCGTCAGCTGGCCACAGCCAAGCGAACGGAAGCGGAAGATCAAGCGAAGCAAATCACCCAGAACGCCCAGCGCGAAGCGGAGACGCTGATCAAGGAAGCCAAACTTGAGGCGAAGGATCTGATTTTCCAAGCCAAGACCGATCTGGAAAAAGAACAGAAAGTCAAACTGGCGGAACTGGCGGTAACGGAGAAGCGGCTGATCCAGCGCGAAGAAAATCTGGACCGGAAGCTCGGTGCGATCGAGAAGCGTGAAGCGGACGCGCAAAAGCGAGATCAGGAGTTTGTGCGGCGTGAAGAGGGGCTGGCCAAGAAGGAGGCGGCCTGCGCCAAAGTCGAGCGCGAGCATCGCGAGGCGCTCGAGCGGGTGGCCGGGATGACCGGCGATGAGGCAAAGAAACAGCTGATGGTTGAGATGGAAAGCCAGGCCCGCCTCGATGCGGCCGGATTCGCCAAGCGGACGCTGGAAGAAGCGCGGGAGAATGCGGAGCGGGAAGCCCGGGAAATCATCACCAGCTCGATTCAGCGGGTGGTGCGCGACTACGTGGCGGAATCCACGATTTCCGTGGTCCAGATCCCGAACGATGCTATGAAGGGCCGGATCATCGGCCGGGAAGGGCGGAACATCCGCGCGATTGAGGCGGCGACGGGAATCGATCTGATTATCGATGAGACGCCGGAGGCGGTGATCATCTCCGGGTTCGATCCGCTGCGCCGTGAAATTGCCAAGGTGTCGCTTGAACGTCTGATGCATGACGGGCGAATCCATCCGACGCGGATCGAAGAAATTGTGGAAAAGGTCAAAGTCGATATCGATAAGTTGATGTACGAGGAAGCCGAAAAGATTATTTTCGAGCTGGGTCTGTCGGATTTTCATCCCGAGCTGATCAAGGTGTTGGGACGGTTGAAGTACCGGACCAGCTACGGTCAGAACAATCTCTATCATGCCCGCGAAGCCGCCTACATCTGTGGAATCATGGCGTCGGAGCTGGGGCTCGACGTCAAGTTGGCCCGGCGCGGCGCATTGCTCCATGACATCGGCAAGGCGGTCAGTCACGAAGAGGAGGGTCCGCACGCGATGCTCGGCGCGGAGATCGCCAAGAAGTACGGCGAGTCCGCGAAGAGCGTCAATACGATCGCGGGGCATCATGAGCAGATGGGGCCGACCTTTCCGG
>OMJA01000131.1 GCA_900299245.1 Nitrospiraceae bacterium
CGGATATAGATTGAGATCGGCGAAGACCGGGTGCTCACGCAAGGTTTCTTCTGGCAATGTTTCCGGTTCCAGAAGATGGGTGGCCAGGCGGTCCGCGGCGCAGGTGAGCAGGCACTCCTGTCTGAAGGAGGTGGCCTGGTCGTATTCCTGGTGGTAGGCGATTGCTTCCGCCACCTGCTTCGGCAGGCCCCATTTATCGGCGATCAATGTGCCGACACGGGTGTGGTATCCGTCGATCAGCTGTTGCATCATAGGCTTGTCAGTCGGCAGTTTGAGCTCTTTGGCCAGATTCGCCACGGTGCGCAGGACGACCGGCTTCCCGATGCCGTGCAGCAATCCGCAGAGGTATGCGGTTTCCACGTTCACCCGGCGCATTCGCGCGACTTCCTTGCCGAAGGCGCCGCTGGCCAGCGAGTGACGCCACAGCAGCTTGACGTGGTCATCATGGCCCGGGACCTGGAATGCGCCGTTTTTCAACGAAGCGGTGAAGGCAATTTCGGACAGCAGATTGATGCCGAGCATGGCCACGGCATGCTGGAGCGAGACGACCGGGCTGCGCGGCATGTAGGCCGGCGAATTGGCGATGCGCAAGACGTGGGCGGCCAGCGCCTGGTCCTGATGGATGAGCGCGGACAGTTTGGCGGCATCGGCCGATGCATCGGCGGCCAGGGCCATGACTTGGCTGGCGACCTGAGGCAGGAGGGGAAGTTCGACGTCGCCCGCGTCGATTTTTTTGACGAGGGCCTGTTCCAATTTCTCGGTGGCAGCGGTCGGGACTTGGGTTTCGGGGGCCATTGGTATCCTGGCGCTCCTGTTGTGTGTCGTCGGTATGATCTTGTGACGTGTCTTTGTCGGTTGGTTCTCCTGAAAAGTTGAGCGGGGGCGGGCCCGGCGTGACAAGCTCCCCCGTGCCTGACTATACTGCGGGCTGACAGGGGAAATTATCCCGGTGTGGTCCGGAGATAGAGCTATGAAATATCGACAGATTATCGTGCTTTCGGCAGTTCTGTACGGACTGCGTGCGGCCGGCGTGCAGGCCGGTGAACTGCCGGTGACACCCGGGACGATTGCCAAAGAGGCTCGTGAGACCATCGAGGCGACGGCCCAGTATACGACTCAGCAAAAAGAGGCCTTTCAGCGGAAGGCCCAGAAAGAACTCGAGACTATTCAAAGGCAGATGGCGGTGATGCAGGCGAAAGCCGACAAGGCCTCCGCATCGGCCAGAGCCGAACTGCAGAAGTCGATCCGTGAGCTTGAGGTCAAGAAAGAGGCTGCCAGGAAACAACTCGACGGGCTCAAGTCGGCCAGCGATGCCAAGTGGAGTGAGATGAAGGCCGGAGTGCATGATGCGATCGAAGAGATGAATCAATCCTATCAGCGGCTACGCGCCGCATTGCGATAAGGTATCGATGAAGGGTGCACAATGGCGTTGAGATTTGCACTGTATCCCGGCTGTGCGGCGAAGGGGGCGACGCCGGAGCTGTATCAGTCGACGATGGCGATCGTGGGCCGTCTGGGCATCGATGTGGTTGAGCTGGCGGCATCGTCCTGTTGCGGCGCCGGGGTGGTGACGGAGGCGGAGCCGGAGGTTGCGCTGGCGTTGAGCGCGCGGACTTTCGCGCAGGCGGAACGCCTGGGGCTGGATGTCATGACCATTTGCGGCACCTGCCAGGGAGTGATGGGAGCGGCCAATAAGCGGCTGAAGACCGAGCCGGGATTGCTCGATCGAATCAACCGGCTGTTGGAGCCGGAAGGCATCGTGTATCGCGGGACGGTTCAGGTGAAGCACCTGCTCTGGATTATCGTTCGCGAGATCGGCGTCAGAAAGCTCGGCGAGCAGGTGAAGGTTCCCTTGCGATCCTTGCGTATTGCGCCGTTCTACGGCTGTTATATTCTCCGGCCGTCCTGGGATCTCGGTTTCGATGACCCCGAGAATCCCGCCTCGCTCGAACAGGTCATTCGTGCGCTGGGCGGGGAGGCCGTGGCCTACGCGGGACGTACCAAGTGTTGCGGGTTTCCGATCATTCTTGAAAAGGAAGCCGTGGCCATGGCGATGTCCGGAGCTAATATGAAAGAGGCCGCAGAGCAAGGCGCCGACTGCATGGTGACGCCCTGTCCGCTGTGTCATATGAGTCTGGATATCTATCAGGATCGAGCGGGGCAGGCGGTGAATACGCCGCTCAATCTTCCCATTCTTCACCTCCCGCAGCTGCTGGGTCTGGCGATGGGAATTTCCGCAAAAGACCTCGGGCTTGCACGCCATTTGATTTCTGTTGATTCAATCGTCAGACGGATTGACCAGTCTGTCTCTCATTCATAACTCAGGAGGTTCGTTGCAGCATGAAAGTCGTAACTCTTTCGGATTATCAGCAGTTTAGCCAAGAGAAGATGAAGAAGAACAACATGTTTCAGACGGAGCGGTTTTTCTGCGATGTCTATTGTTTCGAGCCGGGGCAGGAACAGAAAGGGCATGTCCACGGGGAGCAGGATAAGGTCTATCTGGTTCTTGATGGGCAGGGAACATTTCAGGTCGGTTCAGAGAAGCAGGTGCTCGGGCCAGGGCAGGGAACGATGGCTCCCGCTGGTGAAGAGCACGGGGTGAAGAATCATACGGACCAGCGGCTGAAAGTATTGGTGTTCGTCGCGCCCAATCCGTAAGTGCGGTGCGCCGCGGAGGGGCAGCTCAGGCCGGAGGGGCGGGGTCCGGACGCAGCAGGTTCATGTCGAGGGGCTCACTCGGTCTGTAATGGGATCTTCACGCTGATGGCTCCGGCTAAGTCCCCTTCCCGGGCACCCTCCCTCGGGTAGCCGGAAATATCCCATTCCCCTTTCGGCTCGCCGTGGCAGGCGAGACATTCCCGCTGGTAATAGATCGGCATCATCACTCGCAGCGTCTTGCCTGATTCGGTCAACTCACTGACATAGGCTTCACTGTTCGGCCTTCCTGCCAGCCAGCGAAGGACCGAGGCCTCGTACACATCCGGTTCGTTCTTGGGATTGCGCGGCTGGATGGCGGTTTGTTTCAGTTGAATGTGGGATCGCTTGGAAAATCGAGCTGCGGCCTGGCTGCCGAAGGTGGCAGGGATGAAGTTTTTGTAGCCGATGCCGCGCTGGTTGATCACGACCTGCGCATCCCGGACGACGTCTTTGCCGGCATCGATTAGCGCAGGCAACAGCGTGCGTGCCAGAGGGGGGACTGCCAAGGGTGCTTTTGCAGCAGGCGCAGTCAGGTCGACCCCGGTTCGCTGTCGAAACGCGTCGTGGATCTGCCGCTCAAACACTTCCGGCGTAAAGCCTTTGTCGCCTTTATGGGGATCGTCGATCAGGGCCTGATTGTGTTCGATCACCAGCCGGCCGGATTCAAGCAGTTTGGCCAGCAGCCGGGCGGTTTCTTCAGCTTCGGCGCGAAGCTGTTCGGGCGGGGAGGCATGAACGGGCCCGATTCCAACGACGAGTGCCAGGGTGATGAGTGGAAGCCACGGTCGGTCGATCATATGCTCTCCTTTTAGCTATCCCGGTCAGCGGAGCGAGGCTGCCCGGCACGTTCCCTGGGCATAGTGAGCCGGCATTTTCTGCACGTCGAAGGGGAGGCCTTCTTCCGATGCCCGTCGTGGATAGGCATAGGCGTCGTTGATCCATCGATGTCTCATCTGCTCCAGTCGCCCTGATTCATGCAGGTTGAAAATGACGTCGTTGATGAACCAGCGCAAGGCGTAGCTTTCTTCCGCCATCACCACCGCATAGTCGGCGAGTGTGAACCACAACGGTGTGTGCGCGTCTTTTCCCAGGAGCCGCCAGTCCCGCCGTGTGGTCTTGACCATGAACTTCAGCACCGGCTGCGCCCCGAGAATGACATCGATCGGCGGCGAGAGGCCGGCGGCGGCGTGCTCGAAGGCTGCGGGGAGCGAGTCGCATACCAGCACGCTGCCTGCATGGAGCTTGGCTTCAGCATAGAGGTGTGCCGCCGTACTGTCCTGTACGGCAATCGTCAGGCCACTCAGCAGTTGTTCGCGGGGCGTGTTGTCGCCGGCGGCCTTCACTCGGGTTTGGAGCAGGTCGATGATTTCCGGCCTGGTGGAAATTGCGCCGAGGCCTCCCTGTGAGAAGTAAGGAGTAGAGTAGGCGAAGCCGGACCGGCCCGGCGAGGGAGTCGAGGCTGCCACGGCGGAGACGAAGAAATCCAGCTGCCCTTCGTTCAGGAGGAGAAATAGATCTCTGAAACGAACCAGGTGCAACGCCGGGACGACGGGGGCGCCGCAATGGATTGTGAGGGCGTCACTGACCGCCCGGACGAGCTCGGTATCGAGGCCGGTCACCCGGGCGCCTTCGTCGGTCCAGACGGCGGGGAAGACGAATGGTCGAAACGGTTCGACGGCCATTCCGATCTGGACTTGCTGCCTGCGGCAGATTCTGTCCAGTTCATTGGTCGTCACGGGGTAGATCCGATGCATGGCGTCGAAGATCAGGCCGCAGCCCTGCATCAGCGAAAGCAGAGTCAGCAGCATGACGAGGAGGAGCCCCGGTTGTCGCCGGCGAGGTGCGGCGGGCGCGAAGCGGGCAGGGCAATGCCACAGGCCTGAGCCCTGACGCATCGCCGGCAGAAGCCGGCTCAATACCGGAATCCGGTGAGAAACAGCCATTGTTGTGATTGCCCCGATTCTCCGCGGAAATTGACGTCGTACTGCGTAAACTGCAGGCTCAGGTCGAGCGAGATTCCCCGTGCGACGGGAAAGCGCACACCGGTTTGCCCGCCGTACAGCAGTCCCGGTGCGGTACGGCCTTGCCCCGAGATGACGGTCCCGACCAGCGCACCGATATAGGGAATGGCACGGTCTTCGAGCGGCCCGAAAAAGAGGTGCTTGAGGATGCGTCCGATCGGCATCGAAGCCGGAAACTCCAGAAGATCCAGGACGTTATTCCAGCGGGGGTTCAGAAACAGCGCATGTTGATCAGTTCGAAAGTCGTCGGTGTGGATGCTGAAATACTGATACCCGACCCGCACTTCCCCGTCGCCGTATCGCAACGCCGTGATGCCGGCCTGCAGCGTCACTTCCCGGTCGTTCGGTGCGAACGATTGCTGGCGCAAGGCGACGTCGAAGTTGAACGGGCGAATGGGCAAGATCTCCAGCAGTGCTTCCTGGGCCAGGGTCTGAGCAGGTACGAGAGCAGCCAGGGCGATGATGCACAGGCGGAGCCGAAATAGTGTGCCCTGCAACACGGACTGTCGATGTCTGATCCACATAGTCTGTCCGTGACTGAGTCCGGCCCGCCGGCCGGTTAAGGCGTCTGCGCGTGCGGGGGCGGCGGCTCTGCTGTGATGCAGGATTTCATAATCTCC
>OMJA01000132.1 GCA_900299245.1 Nitrospiraceae bacterium
CAGGACCACTACATTCCGGTCATCCCGCCGATCGGAACGGACAAGGAAGGCAATTCCTACAACATCAACGCCGATCTCGTGGCCGGCGCCATTGCCGCCTCGCTCCATGCGGAAAAACTCGTGATGATGACCGACATCAAGGGAATCCGCGACGCCAATAGCCGCCACCTCTCCACAGTCTCCAGAAAAGATGTGCAGCGCATGGTGAAGAAAGGGGTCATCTGCGAAGGCATGTTGCCGAAAGTGCATGCCTGTCTCGAAGCGCTGGACGGAGGAGCCGGGAAAGCCCATATCATCGACGGACGCATTCCCCACGCCATCCTGCTCGAAATCTTTACCCGCAAAGGCATCGGCACCGAAATCGTGTCGTAACCCTGATCGGCACAAGAACCGGCCGCGTGACCGACGAATTCACCAGGCATCTGACCGCGTTGGCCCGCGAGCGCCATCCCCAGACTTCGCCCGTCGCGTTGCAGGAGACGGCCGCCTACCTGTCAGAACAATTCATCAACACCGGCCTGGACATCACGACCCACCAATTCATGGCCTGGGGGCAGACCTACGAGAACGTGATCGGGACCAAGTCGGCTGAGCACAACGCTGATATCCCTCCGCTGATTCTGGCCGCCCATTACGACACGGTGACAGGATCGCCTGGCGCCGACGATAATGCCAGCGCGCTGACGGTGCTGCTTGAAGTCGCCAGACGGCTCCGGACAACCGCTCTTGCGCGGCCGGTCCAATTCATCACCTTCTGCCTTGAAGAAGAAAACCTGCTGGGCAGCCGCGCCTATACCGCCCATCTGCGCGAATCCGGCCAGGCCGTCTACGGAGCAATCGTGCTGGAATGTGTCGGCTATGCCAGCGACCTGGAGGTTTCCCAACGCACTCCTCCCGGCATTCCCGTGACAGTGCCCTCCGTTGGAAACTTTCTTGCGCTGATCGGCAACCAGACGGCAGCCCCTCTGACAGCGGCACTGTCGCGAGCCATGGCTCCCGCCGTCCCCGTCGTTCCATTGATCGTCCCGGGCAACGGGGAGCAACTTCCTGACACCAGACGGAGCGACCATACGGCTTTTTGGGAACAAGGGTTCGCCGCTGTCATGGTCACCGATACCGCCAACTTTCGCAATCCGCATTATCATCGATCGACCGATACCATCGACACACTCAACCTGACATTTCTCGCGGCCGTGACCGATGCCGTCACGAATGCCGTGCTGGCGCTGGCCGCAGCGCCGGAAAGGCCATGATGCCCCGATTGCCCAGCCGACCGACAACCGCCGCCATCGCCGACATCTTTGCCCGGCTGGACTACAGCACACTGGGACCGGTCTATTGCTATGAAGGAGGCGATGAATTCTGGCAGGCCAAGCGCCAGCCCTGTGAACGATTGGGCAAGCGGATCGCCCGGGCACTGGCCGAGCACCTCGCCCCGCACGGTCGGAGCCTCTATGTAGGAGCCGGGGTCGCGGAACTCCCGCCGCTCCTCATGGAGGCTCTTGATCTGCAGCGGGAAGTGGAACCGTACAATCTGCGCCGGACAGAAGTCGCCGCCATTAATCGGGCCTGCCAATCCCTGCCGGTTCGCTTTCGGAGTCTGGATGCGGCCAAGGCCAAGGGACGGTTCGATCATCTCTGGATGGTGAGCGTGCTCAATGATCCGGAGCGCTTCCCTCATCTCGCCCCGCTGTCCTACGGAACCGCCGATCCGGTGACGTTCGACCCGCGTCAATTCGAGCGGCAACGCCGTATCGTGCGTTCGATCGTCGATCGCGTCATGCCGAAACTGCGCCTGCCTGGATTGGTGACCACCTCAACAGAAGAAGTGGTGTGGATCGCCGATTGGTGCCATCGCAAGTCGATCCCGTATCGCGTCGAGCGAGAGCAGTTTCCGACGGCTCTGGTAGGCGATCCGGTCTGCTTTATGAGGATTGGGGCCGCAGCCACGAATACCCGCGGGCGCGGAACACGCTAGATCTTAAATCCGGTGGGGCGCTTCGAGGAATCGTCCATGTACTGACGGGCGTACTTCACATAGTTGGCGGCCGATTCCTTGATCCAGGCCAGTTCGGCCTCCGACACGCCGCGCCGAACTCTGGCCGGCGAGCCGAGGATCAGACTGTTCGGCGGAACCACCGTTCCTTCCACGACGAGCGCGCCGGCTCCCACCACCGAGTCTTCCCCGATTACGGCCCCGTCCATGATGATGGCGCCCATCCCGACCAGCACACGATCCTTGATCGTGCAACCGTGCAGCACCACACTGTGACCGATGGTCACTTCGTTTCCGATGATCAGAGGATGGGTATCGTGCGTGACATGCAACATACAGAGGTCCTGCACATTCGTCCGGTTCCCGATGCGGATATGATGCACGTCGCCCCGGATGACGGCATTGAACCAGACGCTGCATTCCTCACCCATGACCACATCGCCGATGACAACAGCGGTGTCCTCGATGAAACAGGAGTCCGGAATAGTCGGCTTCACGCCTTGGAATGTTCTAATCACGGTGCGCACTGTAGGTGATGGGCGTACAGAATTTCAAGGCCCGCAGCCGGGGCGCGTTGACAGCCTTTTCACCCCTCCCGTAGACTGCCTTCCATGTCTGCACCACTGATCCAACTCGACCGCAAGAAGACAGCCAAGAAAGCCGCACAGACCAACGCGCCTGTCGCCGCCAGGAAAACCACCGTCGGTTTCATCAATCTAGGCTGTTCCAAAAACCAGGTCGACTCGGAAATTATGCTCGGCACGCTCGTGCATGAGGGCTTCACGCTCACCGGCAACCCCAGGAAAGCCGAAGTCGTGATCATCAATACTTGCGGTTTCATCGAGGAAGCCAAACAGGAATCGATCAACACGATTCTTGAACATGGAAAACTGAAGAAGAACGGGGCCTGCCGGGTGCTCATTGCCGCAGGCTGCCTGGCTCAACGCTATCAGGGCGACCTGCTCAAAGAGCTGCCGGAATTGGACGGCGTGGTAGGGACCGGCGAATTCGGGAAAATCGGAGCCATCTGTCGCAAGCTTCTCACGCCCGGCAAGCGCCAGCAACGACTCTGGATCAGCGCGCCGCCCTACTTGTACGACGCGGACGCTCCGCGCCTTCGGCTCGGCAAGCCGCATAGCGCGTACGTAAAAATCGCCGAAGGGTGCAACCGGAATTGCGCCTTCTGCGCCATTCCCATCATGCGCGGGAAACAACGCAGCCGGTCGATCGAATCCATTGTGGCTGAAGCGACGCGCCTCGCCGGCGAAGGGGTCAAGGAGCTGAATCTTATTTCCCAGGATACGATCAACTACGGCGTGGACCTGGGGATTCGAGGCGGTCTCACCTCACTGCTCCGCGCGCTCGTGAAAGTTCCGGATATCCGATGGATCAGGCCGTTTTATCTCTATCCCCAGCAAGTTACCAATGAGCTGCTCGACCTCTATGCCGGCGAAGAAAAGATTACTAAGTACATCGACATGCCGCTCCAGCATATCAACGACCGGATGCTGAAACGCATGCATCGCCTGGGCACTCGGGCCGCCATCGAGAAACTCGTGGATCGCATTCGCACCCGCATCCCCGGTGTGACGTTTCGGACCGCGTTCATCGTGGGATTTCCCGGTGAAACGGAACAGGCATACCAGGAACTCAAATCCTACGTCGCAGAGTCCGGCTTCGACCGCGTGGCCGCCTTTCTCTACTCTGACGAGGACGATACGACCGCGGTCTCGTTGGACGATAAGATCGAGCGCAGCGTGATGGAGGAACGACGGAACGAACTGCTCGCCATTCAGGAAGACATCGCGTCAGCACGCGGGCACGCCCGCATCGGTTCGGTCATGGAGGTACTCGTCGAAGGACCGTCTGAAGAAACTCCGCTCCTCCTGGAAGGGCGCCACGAAGGCCTCGCGCCCGAGATCGACGGCGTCGTCTATATCAACGATGGCGCGGCGAATCCCGGTGATTTCGTCACGGTGGAGATCACGGATGCGGCCACCTATGACCTCGTCGGCCACATCGTCCCCTAGCCGCTCACCAGACCCGTTCGCGATCTGCTACACTCTTTGGACATTGACGAAAGGGGGCGAATCCGCATGGCAGCCACTCGCAAAGACTCCGTTGTGATTCTGATCCATTGCAAAGACCGGAAGGGCATTGTCGCCCGTGTGTCAGGCTTCATCCACGACTTCGGAGGCAATATTCTCGACTCGGATCACCATACCGATGAGGAGACCAACGACTTCCTGATGCGGATGGAGTTCGCCACCGAAGGCTTGCAGATTCCTCCCGACGAAATCTCCGCCGCCTTCGCCCCCATCGCCAAAGTGTTTGAGATGCGCTACGAAGTGCACCACTCCAGCCGCCGCACGCGCGTCGGGATGCTGGTCTCGAAACAAGATCACTGTCTGGCCGACCTCCTGCAACGCCACCGGCGGGACGAGCTGCACATCGACGTCCCGGTCATTATTTCCAACCATGAGACCTGCGCCGAATGGGCTCACCTGTTCAAGATTCCCTTCGTCGTGTTCCCGGTGACCAAGGAAACCAAGCCTCAGCAGGAGCAGCAGGTCATCGCAGCGTTGAAATCTCACGGCGTGGAACTGGTGGTTATGGCCCGCTACATGCAGATTCTGAGCGCCGACTTTCTCACGCAAATCGGCTGCCCGGTGATCAACATTCATCACTCGTTTCTTCCGGCGTTTATCGGTGCGAATCCCTACCGGCAGGCCTACGAGCGCGGAGTGAAAATCATCGGAGCGACGGCCCACTATGCCACGCAGGATCTGGACGAGGGACCGATTATCGAGCAGGACGTGATCCGCGTCGGACACCGGGATACGGTCGATGATCTGGTGAGGAAAGGACGGGACCTGGAAGAAATTGTCTTGGCCCGCGCGGTGCGCCGGCACATCGAACATCGCGTATTGGTATATGGAAGAAAAACCGTCGTCTTCGATTAAGCGGAACAGCGATCACTCCGTCCCGGGGGATGAGGCAGACGCCTCATCCCCCAGTCTCTCCTCTACACCTTCGCCGTTAGGAACAGCGCATTGCCGCGGCGATTGATCAGGATGAGAACATTGTCGCCCTTCTTGATCGCCGCCGATGCCTTCTCAAACTCTTTGACGGACTTGACCGGCTGACGATTGATCTCACGAATGACATCGCCGGCCATTAATCCGGCCTTCTCGGCGCCGCTCTCCGGCTCGACACCCGTCACCACGACTCCCTGCAGCTTGCCCTTGAGGCCCAACTCCTTCGCGGTCTCCCGATCCAGATCCTGAACCGCCACACCGGCAAAAGCATAGTCCGCTTCAGCGGTTTCGGCTTTCGCCACCTGCACCGTATCCAGCTGTTCTCCGATCGTCACCGTAAGATCCTTTTCATGGCCGTCGCGAATCACCTTGACCGGGGCCTTCGTCCCGACCGCCGTCCTTGTCACAAGGCGCTGCAGACTCACCGCATCGTCGACAGGTGAGCCCTGATAAGAGGTAATCACATCACCCTGCTTGAGGCCAGCCTGGTCGGCCGGACTCTCTTCCTTCACGTCACTGACGAGCGCCCCTTTCGCGTTCTTGATCCCGAAAGACTTGGCCAGATCCTGGCTGAGGTCCTGAATTCCGATCCCGAGATAGCCTCGCACGACCTTCCCAGTCTTGATCAGGCTTTCATAGATCGGCTTACCCATGCTGGTCGGCACGGCAAACCCTACCCCCTGATACCCGCCGGTCTGCGAAAAGATCGCCGTATTGATTCCGACCAGTTCTCCGCGCGTATTGACCAGAGCGCCGCCGGAATTTCCCGGATTGATGGCCGCATCCGTCTGAATGAAGTCTTCGTACTGCGTGATCCCCATCCGGCCGCGACCCAGTGCGCTCACGATGCCGAGGGTCACAGTCGAGTTCAATCCGAAGGGATTGCCGACTGCCAGCACATACTCACCGACTTGCAGCTTGGTGGCATCACCCCAGACGACCGTCGGAAGGTTCTGCCCGTCGATCTTCACGACGGCCAAATCCGTCTTGGGATCGGCCCCGACAATCGTACCCTTGAACTCACGTTTATCAGGCAGCGTGACCGTTACTTCCTGCGCCCCCTCGATGACATGGTTATTGGTCAACACATAGCCGTCCGGAGAGACAATCACCCCGGAGCCCTGGCCGCCGCCACGATGTCCGCGAGGCTCGCCGGGACCCTGTGGCCCACGGAATCCACGGGGGACTCCCGGACCTTGCGGCCCGCCGAAAAACTCTTCCATCCGCTCGCGCAGTTCATCGGGGATCTTTCTTCCGTCGGAGACTTTTTCTCCCATGACCGTCGTGATGTTGACCACGGCCGGCGTCACTGCCTTGGCGACTTCCGTAAACCCGTTCGCCCCCGGGGTGATCGGCAGCGCCACGGCAGTGGCCGAAGATTGGACTCCACTGGATGCGTGGGAAGAAGGCAGCGATTGGCCGCTCCACATCAGCGCCGCTCCCACCGCTGCGACGGCAACCGTTGCAACCACGAATTTCTGAACCAATTGCTTCATAGCGTCCTCCTCATGACAATAATGCCGGTAAACACGTGCGCCTCGTAGTGACGTACGATGACCGTAACAACCGGTGATGAGAACGCGATTAGGAGCGGATTAGAAGTCGTTAAGCGGATGGAGCGGCCAGAGGGAGCGTGACCGTAAACGTCGAGCCGACACCCGGTTCACTCGTGACGTCGATACGGCCCTTGTGAGAATCGGCGATCCAGGTACAGATCGCCAGCCCAAGGCCCGTGCCTTTTTTCGTATGGGCCCGGGCATCGTCGGTACGGTAGAAGCGATGGAAAATCCGGGACTGCTCGTCCGGGGCGATGCCGATCCCCCGATCTGTGACCGACAAGCGCGCATTCGATCCGTCGGCGACCAGAGAGATTTCGACCTTCCCGTTCGGGTGGGAATACTTGATGGCATTTTCAACCAGATTCAACAACAGCTCGCGCAGGCGGAGTTCGTCTCCCTGAACGACGGCCGGCATCACCGTCCCGAGCGTCACGGCGATGTTCCGATCCTGTCCGAGCAACGTGGCCTGCCTGTGGATGTCCTCGACGAGCGACTCCAGTCCTACGGGCAGCGTTTCCATTTTCACCGCGCCCATGTCGGCGCGGGAGAGGAAGAGCAGCTCGTCGACGATGCGCGTCATGCGATCGATTTCTTCCAGATTGCTTTCGAGAACCGACTGGTAGTCGCCCAGCGGACGGGGACGCCGGAGCACCAATTCCGTCTCTCCCTTCATCACCGTCAACGGCGTCCGGAGTTCGTGCGAGGCGTCGCTGGTAAATTGTCGAATCTGCCGGAAGGATGCATCGAGCCGGCCGATCATGTCATTGAACATACTGGCCAGGCGCCCGATCTCGTCGGCTGACGTCGGGACCGTCAACCGCTGGCTGAGATCCCCGGCCGCGATGCGCTGGGCCGCCAGGGTGATCGCGTCGACCGGACGCAGGGCGCGGCCGGCCAGAAACCAGCCGCTGGCCAGTGAGGCCGCGAGCGCAATCGGCATCGTCACCAGCAGGACCAGCAATAACCGGCGCAACGTATCCTCGATCGACTCCATGGACGTGCCAACCTGTACGATGTAGAGCAGCGTCCCCCGGTACATAATGGG
>OMJA01000133.1 GCA_900299245.1 Nitrospiraceae bacterium
AGAAGATAGCCCATTTCCAGGCGAAGCAGGTCCCGGGATCCCAATCCTGCCGGCTTCAGTCCTTTCGAAGCTCCGGCTGTCATCATGCTTTCCCACAGCCCCCCGACACGATCGGCCGGAACATACAACTCATACCCAAGCTCACCCGTATAGCCCGTTCTTGCAATGAGGGTCGGAATCGATGCCAGCGCCGCTTCGCAGATGTGGTGAAGCTTCAGCGTCGTCACCGCTGCGCCGCCCAAGGCGATCATAATATCTTTGGACAACGGCCCCTGCAGAGCGATCTGGGCCATCTGATCCGAATGGTCTTCCAGGACGACGCCCGCGTCACGGGGACGGGCTTGCAGCCAGGTCAACACCTTGGCGCGATTCGACGCGTTGACACAAAGCAGATAGTCCGCCGACTTCAACCGGTAGACAAAAATATCGTCCTTGATGCCGCCCTCGTCGTTGCACACCATCGAATAGTGCGCCTGGCCGACCGCCAGCTTGGCCACATCATTGGTCGTAACCGATTGGAGAAACGCCAGTGCGCCGGCCCCCGACACCAGCAGCCGGCCCATATGACTCACGTCGAAGAGCCCAGCCTTGCTACGGACGGTGTGGTATTCGTCCAGCACCCCGGAATACTGGATGGGCATCTCCCATCCGGCAAAATCGACCAGCTTGGCCCAGGCCGCGCGATGTTGAGCAATCAGTGGAGTCTGTTTCATCGGGTTCCCGGTTACTGCACGCCGAGCAATTCGACATCGAATACCAGCGTGGCGTGAGGAGGAATGAGCCCGCCGGCTCCGCGGGCTCCGTAACCAAGGTTCGAGGGGATCGTCAGTTTGCGCTTTCCTCCGATTTTCATGCCCTGCACACCCTCATCCCACCCCTTGATCACCTGACCGACACCGAGCCGGAACGAGAAGGGCTGGCCGCGATCCACCGAGCTGTCGAACTTCTTGCCGTTTGTCAGCCAGCCGGTGTAATGCACGGAGACGGTCTGCCCGGCCTTCGCGGTCTCACCCGTTCCTACGACCTGATCGATATATTGCAGACCGGATGACGTCGTGATTTCCTTCCCTTCCGATGATGCCGAGGATTCGTTTCCGCTCATGCTGCCTCCTACTCCCATAGATGGAACACACAGTCCTATAACTGAGACGAACACCATCCACACATATTTGCGGCTCATTTTCCCCCTGCCTGTGACGTGGATTCAGCAAACAGCGCCATGCTGGCCGTGTATCCGTGAAGAAAGTTGCGCCCCCCGACCGGACCGATCTCGCCTTGCGCGAAAAATCCGGCGACCGGGATCGGCCCCAGTCGTTCCATCAGAACTCCCGAATCATGATTCGGTCGCCCGAAGAGCCCCTGGCCGCGCCCGCAGCAGCTGAACACGAGCGCGCCGAGCGGCGCGTTCGTATGCCGCGCGCGATCCGCCGCCAGCAGCAAATGCAGATCTTCGCTCGCCGACTTGGCGTCGCGCAGGTGGAATTGCACCGTCTGTCCTTCCTGCACCACATCGCCGATGGCCACCGCGCCGGTGGTTTGGTCGGCGCCGACCAGATTGCGCACGAGAAAGTCACCGCGTTCAAACCGGTTGCGGTGCTCATCGATCACGATGCCGACATGGAGTGCCCGATGCGCCCGGCGACGGTCCTCGCTCCCGAGTGACTCGAACACCGCTTGAAGTCTCGTCAGGGCTGGCGTCCCGCCCATCTCATGCACGAGGTTGTGTTCCGATTTTGTCACCACGTAGCGCTCGCCGATCGGACGGCATCCTTGCGAGATGACCGGGCGCACTTCGATCGGCCCGCTGATCCGAACTCCGACCAATCCGTTCTCAAATGTGTGCCGTCCGAGAAGCAACCGGTTCCCGCCGGCATCCTGTCCGCCACCCGCCAATCCTCCGATGGCCGCCGTCCCCGGATAGCGCTCCTCCAGAAGACTCAGCACGTCCTGCATCGGCGTGGAGAACGGATCGGCGAGGAGGAGAAACGTGCCTTCCTGCCCGTCGGATTCCGGCCAGCCCGGCAAGGAGAATTGATCCTGCGTTGCCGAAAAGGAAAGCCGGACAGGAGACAGACTGACACCGGGAAGACAGGCCGTCCACAAAGTGACTGCGGGGGACGTTTCCAGTTCTTCCGCCCCGGCGATGACGCCTTCGCCGGTGCAGCCGAGAGCAACTCTGGCGCCCAACACATCGGTCATCGTTTCCGCCAGCAATTGCGCGCGGGAAATATGATGCGAGGAGAAGAATACGAACGCAAGATCAGGTGGGACACCGCCCAGCTTGGCACGGACCTCATCCACCAGATCTCTGGCGGCGGCTTCTGTGTCGGGATTGCGTGACACCGCGGATACGAATTGAACCGTTGCGGCCTGGATGGAGGATGTCGAAGACAAACTGGGCATGGGAATCGTCGTACCGTTACACGCCGGGATTCATGCGTTCAGACCGGTCGCTCGCCAATTTCTTGTAGTAGCGCCAGAGATACGAATGGTAATCGTCGAGCTGCGCCAGCAAGTAATGCAATTCGGTGGGATCTTCCGTTTCCAATGCACGGGTCATCCGCGTCTTGAGAAATTCGGCGAAGGCCTCCGTCTTCTCCACCGCCGTCAGAAGACGCAACCCGCCGCCAATCTGATATTCATTCATTGAAACACACTCCCTGACCAATCTTTCAAAAGCAGGATAACGAGCCCTCAGCGGGAAATGCAAGCGCACAGTTCCAGCTTCACCACCCCTCTTCGCATCGGATCCGACAGCCGGCCGCTTGATGTGACCGCCTGCTGCACAGGAAGTTGCATCGCAGGTGTCCGTACCCGGCTTGGAATCTCACGGCCTCGAGCGGGATACCAGCGCCTTGATTCGATCTAGGTCGATTGCTTCCACCCGATGACCGTCGCGGCCGACCACGGTCGTCGCCATTGTCAGTGCGTTGAGAATCGCTTCTTCCGTGGCTTCGACAGTGGCTGTGATCAGGGGATTCAGATGGGTATCGGCGAGATGTGTCAGCGTATAGGTAGAGGCCTGAGGATAGTGAGGAATCACGTTGGCCGTGGAGAA
>OMJA01000134.1 GCA_900299245.1 Nitrospiraceae bacterium
CCTGCCGTTTCGTGGCCAGTTCCTCGACAATCGCAAACCCGCCGCGTTCGCCTCCTAACACGACTCCCAACAGGCGAAGCTTATTTGCCACGCCCAACGCCGCACGCACCGGCATTGGCATGGACACACCAGGTATACCGGTCATCCCGAGCGGTGCAGCCGGCAGCATGAAGAGTCCGCTTCTCTGAATTTGATCAGCCCATTGCTGCGGTGCAGATGCCGTAGAGCTGACCGTGGACGCAGACTGCACGGCCGACCCCTTCACAGGGGGAAGAACCAAGGCAGCAGCCACAAAGGCATTGATGGTATGAGCTACAAAAAACGCACCCATCCCAAGATAGGCAGCGAACATCATCCGCCGTGCCGGTTGATCACCGAGTAAGTCCATATCGATCCACGTTTTAGATGAAGAATATTTTATACATACTACGTATCAAACGGCGAGCCAGCAATACTTTTGTTGTTACGATTCAAAGTGATCCTGGCCGGGCTACGAAGACCTCCAACGCAAGTCCCAGGAATAAGAAACCAGATGCGTGCTGACTTACAGACTGAAACAGTGGCATTTCCTTATCCGTTGCGCCTAGGTGATTCCAGATTTGTACAAGCTGTTGCAACTTGCCCAACGCCGAGCATACCGGAACAACTTAACGTATTGATAATACAATGAGTCAATTACAATTGAAACGGTCTGGCTTTTGCTGCCCTTCGATCGGATCCAGAATTTCAATCATTCGGAGTGATGCGGCATGTCCGAACCAGAATGTTCAAAACCAGTCCCTAGTGCCATACAGACCGGGCCGGCTGTCGAAGCGGATGAATCGTACGAGCGCGGACTTGCATTGAGAAAGGCCGGCCTCTTCAGACCTTCCATTAAGCAATTTGAGAAAGCCGCAGCCGATCCAGTCTATGCCCTCAAAGCCTATGCCCACATGGGCCTTTCCTATAAATCGTGTAATCAGTACGTGGAGGCAGTCGAGGCCTTTCGCAACGCACTCAGTTCGCCGGGAGCAGCGACCAAAGATGTCGTGCAGATCCTGTATGTGCTCGGCCGCACGCTCGAGTCGCTCGGCCGCATTGCCGAAGCTCTTGAAGCCTATCGATGGATCAGGCGTGAAGATCCCGGCTACCGGGATGTCGCGAATCGCATCAATCATCTCAGTTCGCGGCGCAGCCTCACCGGGCCTCAGAAATCGGCGCCGCTTCAATCAGGGTCACGGATCGGCGACATGCTCAAAAACTGGCAGGGTCTTCTTACATCGCCCAAGTAACCCATCGTACTGCCGGGTGAAAAACACATCGGCTCAAGCCCACAGGAAGAGGAACCGATACAGCATAGAGCACCAATTGCCATGAGCCTTGAAGTCATTCAAATCATCGAATCGGATCAAGACCAGGCCAGGTCGGTCGACCAGGTTTTGCGCAAGGCCTCGTTTCGAACCAATATCGCCTTCGATGGACCGACAGGCCTTCAGGATATCTGGAAGAACCGTCCGGCACTGGTCATACTCGACCTCATGGTACCGGGTATCGGCGGCAAGGATCTGTGCCGGCGTTTACGGGAGGATCCGCAAACCAAGTCTATGGGGATCATTCTCGTGACGGCACTGACCTCGGAAGACCATCGTGTAGCAGGGCTCGAAAGCGGGGCCGATGACGTACTTGCCAAGCCCTATAGCCCGCGTGAGCTAGTGGCACGGATTCGCGCCGTACTTCGGCGTATTGCCTCCAGCATACCGGAACACCTTGACGATCTTGATGAAGATCTCACCTTAGAAACCACTCAATATGCCGCCACGTTTCGGGGACGGCAGCTGCTTCTGACCAAACCGGAATGGCAGACACTCTTACGGCTGGCAAAAACGGCCGGGAAAGTCGTGCCGCGGGAGGAACTCCGCAGCATGCTATGGGGAGAGGATCGCTTGACCCACGACCACGAACTCGATGGCATTGTGACATCGCTCAATCAGAAAATTTCGGCCCATGACAACACTGCGACTGTCATTACAGGGGTCGCCGGTACAGGCTTCCGGCTCCTCCGGAACAATCAGATCCTTCCGCTCTCGGCTTGACCCGCCAAACATAACTCACGTGCACCGGTTCCCACCCTGCGATGCTTGTGCTAGCGTAGTCCTCCACCGGAGATCTGCGGTATGGATTGCCTGTTGATGCGCCATGGCGTTGCTGTCGAAATGGAGGGCTGGTCAGGCATCGACGAAACCCGTCCGTTGACTAATGAAGGGCGAACGCAGGTCCGCCTGGTCGCGCAAGGACTCTCTGCAATGAGCGTCAGCCCGACGCATCTCATCTCAAGCCCCCTCTGCAGAGCACAGGAGACCGCCGAGCTGATCCGCGCCAGTCTCTGCCCATCCGTCACCATGATCGTGTGCGACGCCCTGAAGCCCGATTCGTCACCTGAGATCCTGACTGCCTTCCTTCAAACCATCCACGCTTCAGCCGTGATTCTCTGTGTCGGCCATGAACCGCTGCTCGGAACAACGGCCGGCTACTGGCTGACCGGCCACATCTCGCACAGCTATCTCATGAAGAGGGCCGGAGTGGGGCTTATCCGCATGCCGTCGACGCCGCAGATCGGGGAGGGGCTTCTCCGCTGGTGGTATACACCTGCGCAACTCATCACTCTGAGTCACATCGATCTAACGCGGTCTAAAGGGGAACGATGAACTCGGGCGGGTTGTGGGCCTTAAGGCTTCTCTGAGTCTTGCGCCATTTCGACAAACCGAACGCGGCGGCGAAAGACCTGCTCAAGAAGATCCGTTCGCTGTGAGGCCGACCAGATTTCCATCGCCGCATCGCCGGTCACCATGGTTTCGATCGTCAACATCTCACCGATCTTCACGTTCACTGTCTGAACGACAGAGAAATGC
>OMJA01000135.1 GCA_900299245.1 Nitrospiraceae bacterium
CATCGCCGCCATGACCGCTCGATTGAATCCTTCAAACGCTTTCGTCAGAAACAATCCCCCGGAATCCTGCCCGCCGAACGTATTGAAGACTGCCGGAATGACGGCCGCCACAAGAATCACCAAACCGCCCACCCAGACGCCCAGTGCCAGCCATTCGAGCGTCAGACCGATTCGGGATCCCCACAACAGCGACCGGGACTCCTTCATATGCTACCGCTCCGCGGGAGTCGCTTCAAACACCACCCGCCCGCCGACGATGGTAGTTCTCACCCGCCCCTTCACTTTCCAGCCCGCAAACGGCGTGTTCCGGCTCTTTGACTTGAACTTGCCGGGATCGACCTGCCACTGCTCGTTCGGATCGACGATCGCCACGTCCGCATCAGCTCCGACAGCGAGCGTGCCCTTTTTGAGTCCGAAGGCAATCGCGGGGGCCGTCGCCAATTTGTTCACCGCCTGCTCCAGCGTCAGCACGCCTTCCTCCACCAGCGCCAGCGTCAGCGACAGCGCCGTTTCCAGCCCGACGATGCCGAACGGCGCCTCGGTAAAGTCCTGCTGTTTTTCCTGCGTGGCATGCGGCGCATGGTCAGTGGCGATGACGTCGATCGTCCCGTCCCGCAATCCCTCTTTAATCGCCTGCACATCTTCGCCGGTTCTGAGCGGAGGGTTCATTTTCGCCAGCGTGTTGTAGCCGCGCACCACGTCCTCAGTCAGAGTGAAATGGTGGGGGCAAGCCTCCGCCGTCACCTTGATTCCCCGCGCTTTCGCTTCGCGCACCATCCGCACCGACCCGGCGGTGCTGATATGGGCTAGATGCAAGCGCGCGCCGGTCAGTTCGGACAATGACAAATTGCGCGCAACCATGACGTCTTCCGCCGCAGATGGAATCCCGGGCAGGCCCAGTTCCGTGGAGATCAACCCTTCATTCATGCAGCCGCCCTCGGCGAGATGCAGATCTTCGCAGTGATCCACTACCGGAATATTGAAAGCCACCGCATATTCCATCGCCCGCCGCATCACGAGACTGTTCATCACCGGCTTGCCGTCGTCGGAAATCGCGACGCAGCCGGACCGGTGCAGATCGCCGATTTCCGCCAACTCTTTCCCCTCCGAGCCTTTCGTAATGGCACCGATGGGCAGGACATTGGCCAACCCGGCCGTACGGGCCCGATCGATCATGAATTCCGTCACGGCTTGATTATCGTTCACCGGCTTCGTGTTCGGCATAGCGCACACGGTGGTGAATCCGCCGGCCACCGCCGCGGCACTGCCGCTCTGAATCGTTTCCTTGTACTCAAACCCCGGCTCACGGAAATGCACGTGCAGATCCACAAAGCCGGGCAACACCAACTGCCCCTTGGCATCAATGATCGTACATCCGGCAGGCGCCTTCAGGTTCGCCCCCACCGCCGCGATCTTGCCTTGGTCGATCAAGACATCCGCCAGCCCATTCACGCGCCCCGGATCGATGACCTGTCCGCCTTTAATCAATATCGCCACGATTTAGCTTGCTCCCGACATAAGATATAAAACTCCCATGCGAACGGCGACGCCGTTCGCGACTTGATCCAAAATGACCGAGGACAAACTGTCCGCCACTTCCGGCGCGATCTCAACTCCGCGATTGATCGGACCGGGATGCATGACAATCGCCTTTGGATCCGCCAGCTTCACACGCTCCGACGTAAGGCCGTACACCCGGGCATACTCGCGAATGGTCGGAAACAGCGCCCGTCCCTGCCGCTCCAGCTGCAGCCGCAACATCATGATGACTTGCACATCCCGCAAGCCCTCATCGAGCTGGTGAAACACCCGCACACCCAGCTTCTCGATGCCCAGCGGAATCATGGTCGGCGGCCCGACCACGCGGACTTCAGCACCCAGCTTCGTCAGGGCCAGAATATTGGAACGGGCCACCCGGCTGTGCGCCACATCGCCGACTATCGCCACACGCAGCCCTTCGAACGCCAGCCCCCGCTCCCTGATCGTATAGAGATCGAGCAACGCCTGGGTCGGATGTTCGTGCCAGCCGTCTCCCGCATTGATCACCGACGACTTCACGCCCCGAGCCAGTGTTTCGGCAGCCCCGGCCGACGAATGGCGCAGCACGATAATATCCGCCTGCATGGCTTCGATGTTGCGCGCCGTATCGAGCAACGTTTCCCCTTTGACGACACTGCTCGATGACGGCGAAAAATTGATCACGTCGGCACTTAGCCGCTTGGCCGCCAGCTCGAAGGACGTGCGCGTTCTCGTGCTCGGCTCGAAAAACAGATTCACGACCGTCCGCCCGCGCAGCGCCGGCACCTTCTTGATCTCACGGCCGCTCACCTCCTTGAACGAATCGGCCGTCTCAAGAATGAGATGAATGTCCTCCACCGACAGGGGTGCCAGACTGAGCAGATTTTTATGTTTGAGACTCATGGCATCCTCCGCTTACGCCTTGAGAATGACCACCCGGTCATCTTCGCCCGCTTCTTCCAGCAATACTTGAACATTTTCTTCACGCGAGGTCGGGAGATTCTTCCCGATATAATTGGCCTTGATCGGCAGCTGCCGATGGCCGCGATCGACGAGGACCGCCAATTGAATTTCCGCAGGTCGCCCCAGATCCATCAGACCATCCATCGCCGCACGAATCGTACGCCCCGTAAACAGCACGTCATCCACCAGCACGACGATCTTGTCCGAAATATCGAACGGCACTGATGTGGTACGCAACACCGGCTGCTCTTTCCGCAACGACAAGTCGTCACGATAGAGCGTGATATCGAGATCCCCGATCGGCACCGGCGCCTGCTCGATCTCCTGAATTCGCTTCGCCAGCCGGTGGGCCAGATGGACGCCGCCCGTACGGATTCCGACCAGCGCCAGATCTTTCACACCCTTATTCCGCTCCAGAATCTCATGCGCCACACGGGTCAATGCCCGGGCGATATCGCCGGCATCCATAATCAACCGCTCTTGCTCACGA
>OMJA01000136.1 GCA_900299245.1 Nitrospiraceae bacterium
CTCACCACCGAAGTCATGATCACCGACATCCCCGAAGAGAAGAAGGAACCGGCCGGTGGCCACGCAGGTCACAACCACGGCATGGAAGGGATGTACTAAAATCCACTGACGGCTGAAAGCTACCAGCTCTCAGCTTTTGGAATTCAGCGAAGGCCCAGGCGGTGATCCCGCCTGGGCCTTCTTGTTGCTGGACTGCGCAGGTAGGCTTTATCGTTCATCTCTCAATCGGCTCGACTAATCCAATACCACCTAACAGCATCAGTCCATGCCTGAACTTTTTCTAGAGGCAACCTCAATTCAAACAGACACCCGCCCCGATGCCACAGAAGTAGGGAGCAGGAAGAAGAAGACGCAATTGAATAATTTGCCGATGAAAGGCAACCTATTTGGTCGTTCCCTTACGCCGTCACTTCTAAGATCTTACTCATAACGATGAGCGCAGGGTGCCGCGCACTGCTTTATCTCAGCATTTAGGCCTCGCCTCCTTATTGACCTTCCTCTGATCCCATCGATTCCGCCCCCGTTGCTGCTCTTCACCGTCCATGGCCGCTATCTTTAGATCGCGAATAACGTCGCTTGCGATAACCCCATGGGAATCTGCAAAAGGAGCACTGCTCGCGGTGGGCACCTTGCCCGTACTCTTGAGCGTTTCAATTTGCATTTTGCACTGCTGAAACGCCTCAAGAGATTGAATGAGCTCAAGATCCAGAATGCCCGCCTCATACCCAGGTGAGAATCCCCCAAGCCATCCCATTTTCAACAAGAAAGGCTGAACCAGACGCACCTTTGTTCGATTTGGAGTATCTCGAATTTCCCTCAATGCAGCACTTATGAATCCGTTGTACGCAGCATCTTCCGAATAGCCGAGAAAGCCAAGCGTGTGCGGGTCATATATTGTTTCATTCTTACTTCTTATCTTAGAAAGATCCGGATGTTCCTCAGCATACTTCCGCATGAACCACCCGAGATCATTACCCCCTTTTTGACTAAGCCCTCCGAAATAAGACCCATCAATAGTTCCGTCATAATAGCCATACCCGCGCAACAGGTTCTGGAGAAACGCAACGCCAAACATGGCATATGCCCAACTTCCCCCTACGCCCTTACGAACGGATTGGCGCATAACGACCAGGGTCGGTTCCGCGACCTCAAGTTCCTCGACAAACGGCCACGGAGTATCCCTAAATGAGCTCACTCCTATCAGCCTGAGGGGCACCACAAACTCATTCGTGTAATCTCCCGTCGCCAGCTTCTTCCTCACATTGACGGCGGACAATGCGCTCCACTCCTTGAGCGCAGTCCAAAACTTCTCGTCCGGCACCCCATCGTTCGATCCAGCATACAGCGCAAGTTGCGACAGGAGCTGCTTCATCTCCGCGACGCGATCGCTGAAATTGTAGATGCTATCCTGCATCACAGCCTGCTGCCCCTTGATCTCCTTCGCATTCCAGCTCAAGGCGATCTTATAGTCCTCGGAATTGCACGGCGGCAGATACGCATCCTTTGCAACCTGAGCCGCCCCAAAAGCCTTCTGCGCGGCGGGCAGCGATTCGGGAAGATGCGTTTTGAAATACCCGGCCATATCTTCCGCCACAGCGTTCGCTCCGCCCTCCTTCATACAGAGCTGCATCAGCGCGGCGCGATACCCGTAGGCTTTGGCTAGAAGCGGTCGAAACGCCCGTTCGCCATGTTCGCCGAACAATCGCACGCGTTCCTCCGGCGAATACGCTTTGATGGGCGGACTGTCTCGCTTCGGCCGGTCTTGAACAGGCGGCGCCGCGCTTTGCGCAGGCTGGGGAGGCGGCTCCGAGGGGCCGCCGTCTCGCACGACACGTTGGTCTTGCAACACCCACGATCCAGTGGCGGCCGCCATCCCTCGGTACACTTCTTGGCCCTGCACGAACCCATTGAATGCAATGGCCTCGACTGCCGGGCAATCAAAGCTCACGGCCGCGCGCACGATGCCCGCCAGAGTCTCCAGATTTGCACGATCCCCTGTGGGTGGGAAGGCCCGTTCCGACCGCGATTCGAGCCGGACCGTGACTTGCTTTTGACACACAAAGGCATCGTCGACATGCGCCGTCAGGTTACCGTGAACAGCAAGCTTCTTCGCGAAGCTCTCAGCCGGGGACAGCAGCACGATTGCCGCCACTACATAGATACGGAGAGCTATTGCATCAACCTGACAAACCTGAGCCTCCTTGCCCATCACCGCCCCCTCATTCTAGGAGAATCGTACCGCCTACCGGCCTCTGTCCGCATCGTCGCGGCCATCCGATGGCAGACGTGCTCACGCCCCCTTACTCCAACGACGCACACGTAAACCGGCCGACTTGATCATCTGCTTGAGCGCTGTTTGCAGGCACAACCGGTTTGTCCTTTTTATAAACTCCCGAAAAAGAATCAACGACCTTCTCAAAGACGTTCACACGCGTTGCGGTTGCTCTCGAAGCATACTTACTCGCAATCGACTCCTTGCTTTCGCGCAGATACTTTACGAGATGCCCCGGCACAGATTCGCTGACCCATAGTTTATGACTAGCCGGCTCTCCTCCCTCGGTTGAAGTCCATGCATACCGTGTGGCTTGCACTGTGGTCCCACCGACGCTCACGGCTTCCTGTGCCACAGGCTCATAGCCTTCGACGACCAACTTGACCAGTTCATCTCGTTCCTTTACCAACTCATCCTGCGCGGCTCGACGCCGCACGGCTCGGTCCACGGCTTTTGGATCAAGTGCCCTTGCAACCAAGCTCCCGAAGGCTGACTGAGCAAGACTGTCAGCCGTCAGCGTGATCACAGCTTGCTCTCCATCCACCGACTTAAGGACATAGGTTTGTTTTCCCCAAGACATCTCTTTGTAATTAATGGGAGCGCCCACAATGTTCTTTTTCGGGGCCAATGGATCTTGAACTTCTGTTGTCCTCGTCCATTGATAGGTCACCCGGTCTCCCTGCTCAAAGCGGGCCCATGCCAGGTAACGAGGATCGTCGATAGCTCTCGTCACCTTCTCCTGAGCGGGGACTGATTGGAACCGCAAGGCTTCGAAGAATAGCTTGTAGTCATGATCGCCCGGCGCGGAGAACCGTCTACAGGCCGGCACCCGTTCCGCCGGCGGCGAGGCATACAACGCGAGCACAGCTTTTTCGGCGCGCAGCAACACCTCCTCTCCCTGGCTTGCGACTTGCTGGCCATAGCGATCCGCCAGCGATTTGGCAGAGGGGGCCGCCTCCTGGTAACCGAGCATGAAACGAATGTGTCCTCGCGAATCGTGCTTGGCCAAAAGCGTTTGCAACGCGGTAAACGGTTCGAACCGCTTAACCCCGAGATGATCCGGATATGTCCATCCGCCATCGGCCTCGTGCTGTGCGCCATTTTGAACAAGGCTGCCTTTCTCATACGTGGCTTTTTCTCCGTACGCAGAGACCAATCGCCGCCATCGCCGGTCGGCCTCTTTCCAGTCCCACTTATCGAGCAGCGTCGCATGCCCGAGGAAATAGCGCCGGACATCTCCGCTCGTCAGCAATGTGCGAAAGACAAAGGCCGGACGCCGGTCTGTCGGCTGCGTCACGCCTAAGGCTTTGACGTCGGCTATGTTCGTATGTTCATCCCGTTGCGCCATCCGCACCTTTTCTGCCGCCTCATGGACCCACGGCTCGCCAAACGCGCCGACCGAGTCCTGATAGATTTTCAACGCCTCCTGTGGAGTAAACCGCACTTCCGATGCGGTATCCTTGATGGGATGCCGCAAGAGCAGCATCATAACCCCGTCTCGAGGCGTGTTGACCCACGCCGGTTCTTGCCCGGCGTAATCAAACTCAGCCCAATCCCGTTCACGTTTATATGCTTCATACGCCTGCTGATTGGCCTTAATCGCCTCTTTGATATGAGCGGGCATATCATGCCCAAGCGTTTTGACGCACTCCACTTCGGCCACACTCGAAAACCTCTTTGCACCGGCTCGATGAACGACATAGTCGTAGACATTACCCACAAAAGTCGTAAACGCCTTTTTCGACGGCGGCGGCAGATCCTCAATCAATCCTCCCAGTAGTTCAAGCTGCTCGCTAGCGTCCCGAACGGCACAGAACTGGGTCGTCGTTAATTCAAAGGCTAAATGGCGCGATTCTTTGTCGGCCAGTTGCGTCGCAAAATGCTTTTCAGCCGCCGCGCGATTCTTCCCATCCGGGTACTCCGCCCAGAATCGCGTCCGCGCCTCCTGCAAGGACTCTGTTGTCGTCGAGTCGGAGCCGTCTCCAATCCCAACTCCAGCTCCAATCACGGGGGGCGCATAGGTCGCCATCGGGGCATCTTTTTCCGCAAGAGCCGGTTCCGTTACGAACATCAGCCATCCGACGGCAAGACTGAGCAGAGAGCCAACAGTTCTCGCACTCAACATAACGCCACCACATCCCATCTCAATGGAAATTAGATTTCACTGGCCGTGCTTCGTGGAATCGATCTCTAGACTCAGAGGAATTTTTATCGCTGTCCCCTACGGCTTTGGCGCTCCGAGGGCTTTTCCTCGTGCCCCCGCAAGGCCGCCTTTATCATCTAGCGGCGCCGTGTGACTCTGCTCGAGAGCGTCCTGCTTCCCGCTTTGGCCGCCACTTGCGGGAGGAGACGACTCATTGACACCCGCACTCGATTGATTAAAGCGGCCTTTCAGAGGACCTACAGGGGAAGTTAATCCGCTCTTGTTTATCAACACTTCATTTCGCTGACTTCCGGCGTCACCACCCGTTTTCTCCCGACGCTCGTCTTCACCTGATCCTCCCCCACCCATGGACTCGGCCCCTTTGCTGATCGGTTTCTGCGGCGCAACTTTACCGAGTTCATCAATTTTCGTCCCTAGTGACTGACTAGCCGTTTCGGGAATCCTATGGCCCATTGAATCATATTTCTCTACCCATTGGCGTTCCTCCCCCCGTTTCGGTGCTGTGAGATACGTGTCAAAATGTTGTTGAGTATCTGGAATGATTTCGCGATGCCAATGAGCAAAACTCCCCTTGATCTTTTCACCTTTGGCCATCCGCCGAACCTGATCCTTCACCTGATCCTCCGGTGACTTACCACGCTCTTCCCGAAGGCCCACATGCTCTTGTCTCTTGGCTTTGTCTGCCCGCTGAATATCTTCTGGTCCTGGAGCCTTATTATTTGACTCCTTCATTGCATGCCCCTTTTCATCGACGCGGATTGTCTCGATTTTCGTCTCTTCCTTTATTATCTTGCCGTCTTGATCTTTGGTTCGTATTGTGATCCTTCGACCGTAAATCGTACTACTGCCGTTCACCCCACCACTCAACAACACAAAGCCCCTCTTTTCCAAGTGACCGACCAACCTTTCCTTTGTGACGGGCCCACGGAACTTTCGTAATGGCCGATGATTTTGAAGTTTTGGCAGTTGCGTGAACGTATGAACCTTGTCCCACCCAGGCTGTTTGGAGTTATTTGATCTGGCAGATGGGTTGGAGATTGCCGAAAGGCGTGTCTGAGTGGGGGGAGAAATGCCACATGACCCGGAACTCCCCCCGCTATCGGCCGTTCGAACGACGAATGATACCGTAACAACTCGTCCCATCGCGGCATCCTCGATAGAAGCCCGACACCCAATCTTTCCCGACGGTTGCTTCACCACAAGCTTCGCGGCATTTGAGATCCCCGCTTGCGGAATCTGATAACTCCTCCCTTTCACTTGGACAATCTGTCGGAGGGGTTTTCTCGCTTGCCCTAAACGAGACTGTTGCGATGAGGACAAGGCAGGTGAACGAGCAGGCTGAGATCCCTTTGTTGCTCCGCCGAGCTTAGGAACTGGTGATGTCCCCATGGAGCCCTGTGGCAATGCCGGTTTTGGCATCGCCCTTGGTGGCGCCGGTGCCGGCATGACACGAGGGGCCGCCACTCGCGGCGCAGACGGTGCAGGACGAGCTAATGGTGGACGAGGCGTGAATGAAGGAGCCTGACGGAACCCCCCTGGTGAACTGCTGCCACCGTAAGGCCGACTTCCCCCATAAGAACCACTTCCATAAGGCCGGTTCCCTCCATAGGAACCACTTCCATAAGACTGGCTCCCCCCATAGGAACTGCCTCCGTACCCTCCCCCACCATAAGATTTGCTCCCTCCCTTCTGTGCATAGGTCATGTCTTCGGTGAGAGGAAGAGCGAATGCAACAACGAGAACCGACAGTATGCCGATGACTTTTATCGGTATGAACTGAGAGAGAGAACGCTGTCTGACCGTTGAGGATGCGAGGGAGATCCGGTTTCCTTCAAGCGGGATCATTTGGCGGCCCAATCCTTCCCCTACGAACTCATTCCGTAATGATCCAGGACGGTCTTCACGAGCGTTTTCGTTTCAGATGCCGCGCAACCCTTCACACTCACCAGCCGAATCCCATCTTCACTTGCCGCCTCTTGAAACTCAGCAAAGGCGCCGTTATCGTAGGAATGTGCGAGGTTAAGCTTTTCCGTGTAGGTTAAATGCGTATTCATGGCTTTCAAGAAAGCTTCCTTGGAATCAAACCCCTTAGGGCTCAAATCTTCGCACTGACTGAACACGCCCGTGATGCTGGAAAAAGAATAGATCATCATCCGCCCGGGCCACACACCAGGAGGTGAGGCTTGCCCATTTGAAAGCGCTTCCATCAGATCCGGGTGATGATAACTCTCTTCTACATCAGCGCTCTCGGCGGCATCAGAAGAAGCAGCCATGGCTTCCGGTTCATCGGGCTTTGGGTCGGTCACGATCGCATCAACCAACACGGATGCCGGCTCGAATCCCTCCTCCACCGCGCGGACGTAGAGCTGTCGCGCCACCTCCGGATCCGATTCGACTCCCCCCACACCGTACAGAACAACATCGCCTAAATATGCCAGCGCTCCGCCATGATCGTCCTCTGCCGCGGCGATCAAATGTTCGACCGCGCTGTCATACTGCTCGAGCTTCCAGTACGCCCTGCCGAGTTGAAAATGGAGTACGGGATCATCCGGATCCTCCTCCACCCCGCCCAGACAGGCGGTGACTGCCATCTTCCCATCCATGTCTTCGTCGGTAATTCCTGCAACTTCGTTTTTTTCTGGATCATCTGGATGGGCCGCCAACAAATCACAGTCCGAAACATGGTTCGCTACCGTCGGGGGGGTGGACTCTTCCAAAATCCACCCGGTGGCTTTGGAGGCCATCCCCGCATATACATGCTCACCTCCGCCAAAACCATCGATCATGATGGCTACAGCCGCGGGGCAATCCTCGCTGAGCGCGATCCGGAGATGGCCGATCATCCGCTGAGCATCAATACGATCTCCTTCAAACGATGCGGCGGTTGGAGCATGGACGATGGCATGCACCACTTCCTGGCACCAGGTGTTGCCTGAGACAATAGCTTTGAGATCGCCCTGCTTCATGATCTGCTTTTCAGTCAGTGGCCCTTCGGCCAACGACCACGTGGCCACCACGCCCAGAACCACAGCAACCACCACAAGCTTTCCGAGCGTTCGGCCTGTCACGCGGCTTCCCATCCGTTCGGTCCTTTACAGGCTTTGAGCTCTTCCGTTTTGGTTCGTCCATCCTGGAGTTTGATGGTCTGCGTGACAGTGCGACAGAGGGGGCCCTGAGCAACTACTTGAGGAGTAGGCGCCGGAGGCGTTGCCTCCTTGGCAACGGATGGCGTGGCCGGTGTCGGCGTATTCACAGTTTGTATGGGAGCAGGCTCTTTCACCGTGATCTGCCCCGATGCTCCTGTATCCGGACTGCTCCATGCCTGAGACTGGCCACTCTCGAGCGCTTTCGCCGTGGCTTCCGCATGTCGTTTACGGTCACGCTCATCCAGCATCTTACCGATCTCTTTTCCAATAAGAGCGCCTCCGACCAGGCCTATCGCCCCGCCGATTAGCGCACCTGTTTTAGGGTCCTTGGTCATCTTGCTTCCCGCATACGCTCCTCCAGCAGCTCCTAAAAGACCGCCTCCAATGGCCCCAATCTTCTCTTTGTCCATCCCCTCACAACCGGTAAGCAGTGACAAGATCACGCACACAGACACAAGTCGTCCGTTCATACAAACCTCCTGGAAGAACTCGAATGGTAAGACGCGGTTAAGGTCATCTGGAATTTGATGGACTGAGCCCACCGACATGATTTGACTTGTGCCCGATTCAGACAATGAAAATCACGACCTGCAGACGAGAACCTACTGCGGTTGGCCGATGCGACAACTAAATTCAGGCCGGAAAATACAAAAGCTCGTGAGTCAGAAACCTGGCCGGGGTGAAGAAGGCTGACTGCACGATCGATAGTAGCCACAGATACCTGCGCACCATGTTCGCCGTGAGAAGCTTGTTCAGTATCGGAGGGGGAGAATTCTAGGGAACGAACCTAGAAGCCGCAATAGGGCCGTTCGCCCCTGAGAAAAGCGAAGGTTCGTGAGCGGGATGGTGACCCAAAACCCGAAAAGTAGGCCAGCGGGAGCTTGAGGAAACGGTCGGCGGCGTGGTCTTTGACCCAAAACCCGAAAAGTAGGCCAGCGGGAGCTTGAGGAAACGGTCGGCGGCGTGGTCTTCTTGACGCAGAAGGAGGACCGAGGATGGCACGACGAC
>OMJA01000137.1 GCA_900299245.1 Nitrospiraceae bacterium
AGCGTTTTGAACTCACGATTGGTCTGTCGAAGCTGGTCCGCGAGTCCCTGTTCGGTCTGCATGCCGCACCTCCTCGTCAGGTTAGTGAGCGGAAACTGAACCTCCCTCATTGACGGGCGCAGACGCGCGCCCCGAGCCGGCGGGAATCACAATCGGCTCCATTTCCATGAGCACCGCATCTTCGACTGGATTGGAATAGTACGCGGGGCGGACGGATACTTGCGCAAAACCGAAGCGCCGGTACAGCGCCAGGGCCGCATGGTTGGAGGCCCGGACCTCGAGAACGGCGCGGGTGGCGGCCTGCGTGACCCCGGCCCGCAAGGCGGCTTCCACCAGGGCCGCGGCGATCCCCCGACGTCGCATCTGCTCGGCTACGGCAAGATTCATCAGGCGCACTTCTTCAAACACGATCCAAAAACACAGGGAGCCGACGATGGCTCCATCCGTTGTCGCTGCCTTCGCTGGCTCACGCGCCACCAGAAAATGGGCGAACTGGTTGCCGGTCAGTTCAGCTTCCAACATTTTGCGCGTCCAGGGGGCCGAGAAGCAAGCTTCTTCCAGGCGCAGCAGATCAGGTAGATCCGCAAGCGTGGCGGGCACAATCCGTATCGCGCGATCCATGCGGCTACTCCTGTCCTTTGCCCGTCGCGCGCGTCCCGCGAGCCGCTCTGGCTGCGGTTTTGACGGCCACCCGTGCCTGCCGGCGGGCCACGGGCGAGACCCCGCCGGATTGCTCATAACGGATTTCCGCTTCCGGCCGCTGGACATACAACGGCGCGACCTGATCGCCGGCGACGTCGCCGCGACGCAATCGTTCGATGCCGGCAAGCCCGACCGTGACCGCCGACGGCCGCAGAGCCTCGCCGGGAACCGGACTGACCGTTGCGCCGGGAGGAAGCGCGGCCCGCACGGCGGACTCCATCGCCGTCCATCCCTCGCCAAAGATCGTGGTGGCGCCGGTGAGCGTCCGCGCCAGGGCTTCCGGAGACCCCGCCTGTTCGGGAACGAGTCGTTCGAGGTGCCCGCCGGCCCCCCAGCAAAACACCGCCCAATAAATTTCCCCTTTGCGGCTCGGAAGCACGGGGCAGATCGGACCGGCGGTCCCCCTGAGCGACCAGGCCATGCCTTCCAGCGTCGGGACCAGCACGAGCGGAACATCCGTCGCCGCGCGCAGCCCCAGCAGGGTCGCCGTCCCCACCCGCAGACCGGTAAACGAACCGGGTCCGATGGAGCAGATCAACCCATCCAATTGCATGAGCGCGAGTCCGGCTGTAGCCAACAGACGGCCGATCGCCGGCAGCAGGAGTGTGCCGTGCGCACCGCCGGCCTCCCGTTCTTCCTGCGCCAGGACCGTGGTCGAATCGAGCAGCGCAACGCTCTGCCGGGATGTCGCCGTTTCAACCGCCAGCACTTTCATGACGCGGACCCCGGCGGCGACGACCGGCCTGACACGCGGCCGAGTTCTTCGCTCTTCACGTCCTGATTGGAGATAATTTCATGGAAGGTCACCTGCACGCTGCCCTGCCCCCGCCCGTCCTCCAACGAGATCTTGAAGGGGCGCAGCAGGCGGGAATCGGCATGGCCGTTCGCCGGCAGCGCCGGTTCCCCGATCGAACGGAAATCCTCGTACTGGATGGACGCATCCGTCTCGCCGGACCCGTTCAACCGCTCCTCCTGCACCACCAGCAGGGTGCGGCGGTCGAACCACATCCGCCGGAGCAACTGGGGATCCTTCGATGCGGCGCCGGGCCGCGGTCCGGACACATCCAGCCGATAGCGCGTCCCTTCCTCAACCAGTTTCACCGTCTCGTCTTTGCCGATGGCGCTCGTGCCCAGCACGCCGCCCATCGCCCACACGCTGAGTTCGAACGGACGGGCCAGCTTCCCCATCTCGCTCATCTCCGATTGGCGGCCGCTCAGGACCTTCCCCATCGTGGGCAATCGCAGCATATACAGATCGTCGACCTGAACGAATTCGAAGAGCTCCCCGCCGATCGGCGTAAATCCCCGCAGCCGCATCGCGTTGGGCCGGCGATAGTAGACGGCGCCTTCGACCCGCGTCGAGATTGGAATCAGCCCGCCGCGCACCTTGGCGCTGAAAAGCCCCTTCATCGTGTGGATCGCCGCTTCGCGCTGGCGAAGCAACGCAGCCAACTCCTCCGCCGTCGCCCGCTTCAGTCCCGCTTCTTCCTGCACCGGCACCAGTGTCGTCGTGCAACCAGAGACCAGGGCACAGAGCAGTACCATGATCCCAATATGCCCCGTGACGCGCATCACCGTACTACGCAAACACGACATTCAGCGCCTCTCCCACTTCGGTAATGCCAACTAACTCGATTCCGTCAATCGGATCGACTTTGGCGAGATTCCGCTCCGGCAACAGGCAGCGCTTGAATCCCATCTTCGCCGCTTCCCTGATCCGCAACTCCGCCTGACTCACGGCCCGCACTTCTCCGCCGAGGCCGACTTCTCCCAATACCAATAAACCCGGCTTAATTGCCACTTCGCGGAGGCTGGACGTGACCGCCGCGACGATGCCGAGGTCGATCGCCGGCTCATCGATATGCATCCCGCCGACGACGTTCACATAGACATCCTGCCCGGACAGATGCATGCCCAGGCGCTTTTCCATGACCGCGAGCAGCAGCGAGACCCGGCTCAACTCCACCCCGTTCGCCACGCGTTTCGGCATGGCATAGCTGGTGGAGGATACTAGCGCCTGCAACTCGACGAGGATCGGCCGCGTCCCTTCCAGACTCGACACCACGACGGAGCCGGTGCTGTGTTGCGGCCGCTCGGCCAAAAACAATTCGGACGGATTGGCCACTTCTTCCAGCCCGCCGTCCTTCATCTCGAACACGCCGATCTCGTTGGTCGAACCGAATCTGTTTTTGACCGCGCGCAATATCCGATAACTGTGGCCTTTGTCCCCTTCGAAATAGAGCACCGTATCGACGATATGTTCGAGGAGCCGGGGACCGGCGATGGCACCTTCCTTCGTCACATGGCCGATGATGAAGACCGGGACGCCCGCCCGTTTCGCGAACGACATCAACTGCCCGGCGACTTCCTGCACCTGGCTGATGCTGCCGGGCGCCGATGTGATCTGTTCGGTATAGACCGTTTGAATGGAATCGACGACGAGCGCGGCCGGTTGAATCTCCTGCACCGCCTTGAGAATCTGCTCCAGCGAGGTTTCCGCCAGGATCAACAGATTGGGATGTTCGATGCCCAGCCGCTGCCCGCGCATTTTGATCTGGCGGGGCGACTCTTCGCCCGACACATACAGCACCGGGGCGGCCTTCGAGGCCAGCCGCGGTAAGGCCTGCAGCAACAGCGTGGTCTTCCCGATGCCGGGATCGCCGCCGATCAGGATCACCGCGCCGGGAATTACGCCCCCGCCCAGCACCCGGTCGAACTCGCTGATCTGCGTCAACCGGCGGTCTTCCCCCACCACTTCGATCTCGGCGATCGGCGTGGCCTTGGCCTGCGCCATCTTCATAGCCACCGGACGCCCCTTGCCGGTCGGCGCCTGCCGCTCTTCCTTCATCGTATTCCAGCCGCCGCAATCGGGACAGCGCCCGATCCACCGCGGAGATTGATGCCCGCAGGACTGGCAGGAAAAACTGGTCTTCGCACGCATGGGACAAGGCCTCGGTGTTAGCGAATGTGTTCAGGCGCTATACTAATGGAAAGAAACGGCCGAAAGGAAGGAGACGCACCTCAATGCACGCGACTTTGTGCACACAACCTGCTTGAACAAGACCCGTCGTATATCACCTGGCTACAACTTCTTCCGTATGTCTTTCCATTCCTTCGCCACTTTGGCTTTGCGCGGAGTATCGGCTTTGGCCGGTTCCGGCACCATGACCGCGTCGAGACGCCGTTTGAGAAAGGCTTCTGCGAATGCTTTGGTCCGGCCGATGCCGGTCTTGATGGTTTTCCATCCGGCTGCGTGCAGTTCATCAAGCTTTGCGCCGAACGCCTGCTCGCTGTCCGGCAACACCAGCACATAGCCGGGGGGAAACTTGTGCTGCTTCAGCCAGGCCCGGGACGACTCGCCGGCCTGAAACCGGTCGCCGCCGAATGACGCCGGCGACGCGACATACATCACGCGATAATAGAACTGGGTCAGTTTTCCAAGCTCATCCGCGGCATCGGGCATCGGCGCGCTTTCCGGCTCCGGCCGGTTGCGCGCATCCGGCGACGGGCTCTTCGCCGGCGCCCCGTCCACCAGGGCGGCCAGTTCCACGGCCACAATCGGATTGCGCCGCTCCCAGACCGCCAGATGCCCCAGCCCCTCGGCCGGAGCCACACGGGGACTCTCTCCGACCCGCACCTGGACCGGAATCACACCCTGGGAGTTCGGCATGAAGGGCAGCCGCACAATCCCGTCTTCGCCGGTCACGGCCGTCGCCACCACCTTTCCGTAAACGACCAGCTCGACCGGTTCTCCTGCAACTCCGGCAGGAGCCGCCGGTCCCCGGGACACCAGCCGCGCTTCGACCGCCACGGCCTGATTGGGCGAGGACAGACTATCGATGACCAGAAGCGTCACCGGAACTTTCCCGGCCGCGGTTGCCGGGCCGGGAACATTCAGGGATGTGACCAGTGAACAGAGACAGGCGGCGAGAAGAATATGACGCATCACCTCACGCACGGGGCTTATGCGCGCAAGGCGTCGAGCACTTCGTCGACATGACCGTCGACTTTGACTTTACGGAAGATTGCCTTCAGCTTGCCCCCGGCATCGATCACGAAAGTGCTCCGTTCGATGCCCATGTATTTCCTGCCGTACATGCTCTTTTCTTTATAGACGTCGTAGGCGGTGGCGACCTCTTTTTCGAGATCGCTCAGCAGCGTGAAGGGCAGCGAATACTTGGCGATGAATTTCTGATGGGACGCCTGGCCGTCGAAACTCACGCCGAGCACGACCGCATCGGCCTTCTTGATCGACGCCATGGCATCGCGAAACCCGCAAGACTCTTTGGTGCAACCCGACGTGTCATCCTTGGGATAGAAATACAACACCACCTGCTTTCCCTTCAGACTTTTCAGCGTCACGGTCTTGCCGTCCTGATCGGGCAACGAGAAATCCGGCGCCTTCATCCCCACTGCGAGTTCTTTGCCCATCGACGCGTCTCCTACTCTACTTTACGTTGATCGCCGCCGGCCGACCGCCGGCATCGCTCTGAAACTAACGCCCACCCACGCTGCGGCGATTCGGGTTTTGTGGGGCAGGCACTTTCTTCTCTTCCGTTTCGGGATTCCCGAAGGGCGACAGCACGGGGGAATCCCAGATGATCTTATCCCCGGGAGCCAGATTTGCCGCTTCGAGGAACTGTTTCCGCGCCGCTTCCGTCTCGCCGAGCTTATTGAGCGCCAGGGCGTAGTTGTAATGCGCGGGGCCCGACTGCGGCGCAACATCTACCGTTTGAGCGAAATATTTCTTGGCTTCCTCATACTCACGACCCTGGTAGGCCTGCGTTCCCTGCTCGTTCAGGGCGATGGCCCGCGGAGGCACACCGGCCTCCAGCGCCAGCGGCACCAGCGGCTTGGCTTTGTTCGATGAACATGCGGGCACTGCGACCAAAAGCATCAGAATGCCCAACAACGCCAAACAGGTCCGCATCCGTTCTCGCACCTTCATACCGTCATCCTTTGGTGTGCTTTCTCATCTCTTCTTCGAATGTTTTCCGGTAGAGCACGTCCCACTCGGAACTGCCCTCCACGATGCCGCGCGAGTA
>OMJA01000138.1 GCA_900299245.1 Nitrospiraceae bacterium
GCTCGTCGCCACCATCCTGTCCGCCCAGTGCACCGACCAGCGGGTGAATCAAGTGACGCCCGGCCTCTTCAAACGCTTCCCCCGGCCGCAGGACTTTGCCACAGCCCCTCCGCTCGAACTCGAAGCGCTGATCAAATCGACAGGATTTTATAAGAATAAGGCCAAACACCTGATCGGATGCGGCAAAGCCGTCACCGAACGATTCGGCGGAACCGTGCCCCAGCGCATGGAAGAGCTGACCACCATTCCAGGCGTCGGACGAAAAACCGCGAACGTGATCCTGGGGACCGCCTTCGGCCGACCGGCCGTCGTCGTGGACACCCATGTCAAACGGGTTGCCAATCGTTTGGGCCTGACCACATCGGACAAGCCCGAGCGAATCGAGCAGGACTTGCAGCGACAGTCCCCAGAATCTCAATGGACCGCCATTTCACAACGGATCCTCCTGCACGGACGCTATATTTGCCTGGCGCGCAAGCCGCACTGCCATTCATGCCCGCTCTCTGCGGAATGTCACTGGAAAGGAAAGCTCCCGCAATGATCACCAGCATGACCGGATTCGGACGTCGACATGGGGCCTGGCAGGACGGGCAGGTGACGGTGGAAATCCGCTCCGTCAATCACCGGTTTCTGGAAACCGGCCTGCGACTGCCGAAGACCATGAGTTCGCGTGAAGAGCACATCAAGAAAACGATCCAGGAGCACTGCCGCCGCGGACGTGTCGACCTCACCGTCCTGGTGCAGGGAGGGCGGGGAGGATCCCGCTCGCTCCAGCTTGACGCTGATCTGGCGAAACAGTACCATCAGGCTCTCCGAAATCTTCAGAAAACGCTCAAACTTAAAGGAACGATCGATGTCGGGCTCCTGGCGGGGTTCCGGGACGTCATTACCATCTCAGACCAGCCGGCCGATGATCCCAAACTCGCCGCGCTCATTGAAAAACTGGTAGGCCAGGCCATCCAGGACCTGGTGAAGATGAGAAAGAAGGAGGGGGCGCTCCTCGCCGCCGATATCCGGACTCGTATTGAGACGTTGCGCGGACTGAAAGCACAAGTGGCGGTCAAGGCCCCGTCCGTGGCCCAGGAAGCCTTCGACCGTATGAAAAGCCGGCTGGAAAAGCTCCTCACGGCAGAAATTCCGGATGCGGCCAAGCTGCATCAGGAACTGGCGGTGTTTGCCGATCGCAGCGACATCACAGAAGAATTGGTCAGACTCGATGCACATATGATACAGTTCGACCAGACGCTTCAAAGTTCGGAGTCCGTGGGCAAAACGCTGGACTTTCTGCTGCAAGAGATGGGGCGCGAGGTCAATACGATCGGCTCCAAGGCAAACGATGCCACGATCACGGCATCGGTCGTACAAATGAAAGCGGAGTTAGAGCGGATCAGAGAACAAATTCAGAACGTGGAATGACCAGCACCATGAGCACCAGCACGACGTCAACGACATCCGACCCGCGCCCCTATGTTCCTGAGCGACGGGGTATTTTATTTATCATTTCGGCTCCGTCCGGAACGGGCAAGACCACCCTCTGCAAACAAATTACCGCCTCGGTCCCGGGGATTTGGCATTCCGTCTCCTATACGACCAGGCAGCCGCGTCCAGGCGAAGAACACGGGCGCGAGTATTTCTTCATCGAGGAAAAGATCTTCCAGGACATGGTGGCAAAGAACGAATTCATGGAATACGCCCATGTCTACGGCAACTGGTATGGAACCCCGCGCAAAGCGTTAATGGACAAGATGGAACAGGGCATCGACGTCCTGCTCGAAATCGACGTCCAGGGCGCCCTGCAGATCAAGAAAAAGGTGCAGGACGCGGTCTACATTTTCATCCTGCCGCCCTCGATGGACACGTTGCGAGCCCGACTCCAGAGCAGGGCCTCCGATACCCCGGAGGAAATTCTGCGCCGGCTGCAAAAAGTGAAGGAAGAGGTGTGGAGCTACCGGGAGTACTATTACATCGTCCGCAACGACAATCTGGAGCAATCCCTCAAGGAACTTCAGAGCGTGTTCCTGGCGGAACGCCTCAAAACCAAACGGCTGGACATGCATTGGCTCGAACAGAACTTCATTCTCGAGAAAGAATCTAAACCGGGAGATCGCGACCTATCTTCCACCGCCAAAGGGAGTGCCACACATCATGATTGACATGCTCAATTTGTTGCCTCAGTACAAACTCGGCCAGTTCGACTCACGTCACCGGCTGGTGATCGTGGCCGCGCAACGCGCCAAACATCTGCTCCAGGGCGCCAAGCATTCCGGCGCATCCCGGTTCACAAAAGAAACCACCTCCGCACTCGACGAAGTATTGCGCGGAGAGGTCAAGTACCTCGTGGGCAATGAAGCCCGTGACGCTATGAAAGAAGCCAAGCGCGGGAAAGAAGGCGAGACCGAGCGGTTGGCGATGATGACCGGTGAAGACGCCAAGGAAATCAAGAAAGAGCTGAGCGTCTACGTGGACGACGCCGCCGTCAAGCCCGCCCCCGCGGAGGAATAACGTTGGGTGCAGAGACGACGCCAGGGACGTTGACCGGTAAACGGGTGGCGCTCGGCGTCACGGGAAGTATCGCGGCGTACAAAGCCGTGAGCCTCCTGCGGGCTCTCACGCGACAGGGTGCCGGCGTCTCTGTCGTGATGACCAAGGCTGCGACGAAGTTCGTCACTCCGATGACATTTGAAGTGCTATCGGGCCAGCCGGTGACGACCGATCTGTTCGAAGCCCATCAGGAGATGAAACATCTCTCCATTCCTGCCGGAGCCGATGCCATCGTCGTCGCGCCGGCAACGGCCAACTTCCTGGCCAAAGCCGCAGTCGGACTGGCCGACGATGTCCTGTCGACCATGCTCCTCACGAGCCGCTGCCCTTTGATCGTAGCCCCGGCTATGGACGGCGACATGTGGACTCATCCCACCGTCCAGGATCATGTCCGGACGCTCCGCGCCAGGGGTGTGATCGTCCTCGACCCGGAAGAAGGCCCGCTGGCCTCCGGACTGATCGCTCAGGGGCGACTCGCCGCAGAACCTCGAATCCTGGAAGCGGTTGAACAAGCCCTCCTTCCGCTTGCCGACTTGAAAGGGCAGAGGATTCTGGTCTCAGCCGGCCCTACCCAGGAAGCCATCGATCCGGTCCGGTATATCTCCAATCGGTCCTCGGGAAAGATGGGGTTTGCCATTGCGGAAGCGGCCAGAAACCGCGGTGCCGAGGTGATTCTTGTCAGCGGCCCCACCGGGCTCACCCCTCCGGCCGGTGTCCGAGTCGTGCCAATTACGACGGCCAAAGAGATGGCTGAGGCCATGTCGACGCATTTCAACTGGGCCTCGGTCGTCATCATGGCTGCCGCAGTGGCAGATTTTCTTCCCAAGAACCCCGCATCACAGAAGCTCAAAAAGGGAACCGCAGCCGTTCCGCCGCTGGAGTTGGAACGGGCACCCGATATTCTGGCCATGCTCTCGGCGAAACGAACCGCCCAGATCCTGGTCGGCTTCGCTGCGGAGACCCAGCATCTCGTCAAACATGCCGAAGAAAAACTTGCGGCGAAGGGGCTCGACCTGATCGTCGCGAATGATGTGACGCAGGCAGGGGCGGGATTCGGCAGTGAACAGAATGCCGCCGTCGTCCTTTCCCGCACCGGAATCCAGCGCACCTTCGCCCTCCGCCCGAAAACACAATTAGCTCACGATATCCTCTCAACCATTGTAGAATTTGCGAAACACGAACCTCGCAAACCGACTCCGGCTTCCGTACGATAGGAGCCTCAATGGCATCAGGATCCAGGGCCAACGCCGCTGAAATCGACCGTCTTGCCACGACGCTGGCTAAAGACCCCGCGTCCAAAGCCTTTATCCCGCTGGCGGAGGAGTACGGCAAAGCCGGCATGTGGTCCGAAGCAGCCGGCGTGCTCGAAGACGGGCTGAAATACTACCCCGGATTTATTACGGCGATGGTGGCGCTCGGACGGGCCTATGACCAGTTGGGCCAGCCGACCAAAGCCAAAGCCATTCTGGAAGAAGCCATCAAGATCAGTCCGGAAAATCTCCGGGCACATCGAACTCTGGCCAAAATTTACACAGCCGAGGGAGCCACGGCCGCAGCCCTCCGTTCCTGCGATGTGATTCTCTCGCTGAATCCATTGGATCAGGAATCCCTGTCGCTGCGCACGTCTCTGGGCGCGTCACAATCCACACCACCCGAAACGTCCAAAACACCGTCCGCGAAATCAGCACCGGCGTCACTCCCGACTGCGGCCGTCGCGACACCGCCGGCAGAAATCTCCCCCTCGGCCGGCGAAGCGAAAACAACCGCGGTAGCGCAGGACAGCCTGGCCGATGCCGCAGCCAGCGTGACGACGGCTCTGGAACACGATCAGACGCAGAAACAGAAACCGGCATCCGTTGAAGCCGCGCTGACACCCGAGCCCGTTGTTCATGAAACTGAGCCATCGTCCCTATCGAGTAGTCAGACGAGAAATCAGGCAACGACTGCTCGGCTGGAGCGCATGCTGGAGTCGATCCGTACGCGCCGGCGTGACCGCCCGTCTCCTGAAACCACCGCCACACCCTCGTAACTCAGACCAAAGGTTTGACCCTCTCGGACGGGGCTGCTAGAATGCCGCCGCTGAGCATTTTGTTCATGCGATCAATCTTTTTCACGACTTCGGAGGCAGTGCGTACCTGACATGGTTCGGATCCTAGTGCTGCACGGGCCCAATCTCAATCTGCTCGGGACCCGGGAACAATCCATCTACGGAACGACTACGCTGGACGAAATTGATGCCGCCATTGCGCAAACCGCCGAGAGCCTGAACATTGAAGTCGATACCCGCCAATCGAACGTGGAAGGGGAGCTGGTCACCTGGATCCAGGAAGCCCGGACGGGATATCACGGCATCATCATCAATCCGGCGGCCTACACCCATACCAGCGTGGCCATCCGGGATGCCCTGGCCGCCGTCGCCCTGCCGACGGTGGAAGTGCATCTCTCCAATATTTACCAGCGGGAAGAATTTCGGCATCATTCATACATCGCGGGAGTCGCGATGGCGCAACTCTCCGGCTTCGGGCCGGCAGGGTATCTCCTCGCTCTCCAGGGGCTCCTTGAACATCTCCTGGAGCAGGGCGCCAAGACCGGTGCGGCCACGTCAAAACCCGTCCGCCGCACCCGTCGACGAAACGCATAAGTACCACCATTAGATTCACCGTGTGAGGACGAAGGGAGTCTGCAGTGATTTCGACCGTTGATTTTCGCAGTGGGGTTCGCCTGATGGTCGAAGGCGAACCGTTTTACATCGTCGATTTTCAGCATGTGAAACCAGGGAAAGGCGGAGCCTTTGTGCGCACCAAGCTGAAGAGCTACCTCTCCGGCAACGTGCTCGACCGCACATTCCGGTCTGGCGAACGGTTCGACGAGCCGGATCTTGAAGAGCGGGAAATGCAATTTCTCTACGCCACCGGCGACGACTACACCTTCATGGATACCGAAGCCTACGACCAGCTGACCTTTCCCAAGAACCAGCTGGGCGAGAATGCCGACCTGCTCAAAGAAAACATGATCGTGAAGATCCTGGTCTATGAACACCGGCCGATCGATGTGGAACTGCCGAATTTCATCGAACTCAAAGTCGTGGACGGCGAGCCGGGCGTGCGCGGCGACACCGCGTCAGGCGGCACGAAACCCGTCATCGTCGAAACGGGAGCGACCATCAAAGTTCCCCTCTATCTGGAGGTAGGCACCGTGATTAAGATCGACACCCGCACCAGGTCCTATGTGGAGCGCGTCCGGTGAGCAAGCGGCAACCGGCGCGTCCGAAGAAAAAGCAGCCTCGCCCGATCGTGCTGCCCCAGGCGTTTCCCGGCGCGCAGATGCCGTCCGACACGCTCCTGACCGGCACGCAGACCAAGCAGATCCAGGACCTGATCGATCTGCTCCGCCGGAATAATCTGACCGAGCTGGAACTCGAACGGCAGGGCGTCCGTATCCGCGTACGGCATGAAGTCGGCATGAAAGCCGTCACCGCATCGGTGCAGGACGCGGCGCCGGCCGCGGCACAGACCGGGAGTCAGCCGGCGGCGGCCAGCGGCCCCTCGGCGGAAGACACGGCCGGAATGGTCACCATCACGTCGCCGATCGTCGGCACCTTCTACCGGTCGCCGTCACCCGACGCCGATCCCTATGTGGAAGACGGGGACTATGTGAAAAAGGGCCAGGTGCTCTGCATCGTCGAGGCCATGAAGCTCATGAACGAAATCGAATCCGAAACCGACGGGCGTATCGTGAAGATCCTGGCGGAGAGCACGAAGTCCGTCGAATACGGACAGGCGCTGTTCCTGATCGATCCCAAAGCGACGCAATAGTCCGCCGCAATTGATACACCTCGGAGTCACTGCGTGTTCAAGAAAGTTCTGATCGCCAATCGTGGAGAGATCGCCCTTCGGGTCATCCGCGCCTGTAAAGAGCTCGGCATCAAGACCGTCGCCATCCACTCGGAAGCCGATGCCGCCAGCCTGCACGTCCGCGCCGCCGACGAAAAGGTCTGCGTGGGTCCGGCTGAGGCGGCGCTGAGCTATCGCAATATTCCCAACGTCCTGAGCGCGGCGGAAATTTCCGGCGCCGACGCCATTCATCCCGGCTACGGCTTCCTGTCGGAGAACGCCCACTTCGCCGAAGTCTGCGAATCCATCGGTATCAAATTTATCGGCCCGTCGTCCGAAAACATCGCCATGCTGGGCGACAAAGCCAAAGCACGCGAAATAGTGATGAAGCGCGGCCTGCCCGTCACACCCGGAAGCCCCGGCGAACTCAGAAGCGAAGAAGAGGCGCTGCAGGCGGCGCAGAAGATCGGCTTCCCTGTCATCATCAAGGCCACGGCCGGCGGCGGCGGACGCGGCATGCGCGTCGTGAACAAGGCCGAGGACCTGGCCCGCGCATTCCAAGCGGCACAGGCCGAAGCTAAATCGACCTTCGGCAATGAAAGCGTCTATCTCGAACGATACTTCCTTGAACCGCGCCATATCGAAGTGCAGGTCATGGCCGACCACCGGGGCCATGTCATCCACCTGGGCGAGCGGGATTGTTCCATCCAGCGCCGGCATCAAAAGCTGTTGGAAGAAACGCCGTCGCCGGCCATCGACGACAAGCTGCGAAAAGAAATCGGACGCGTGGCCTGCGAAGCGGTGAAGGCCGCCCATTACCGGAACGTCGGCACCGTGGAGTTCCTCCTCGACAAAGACCGCAACTTCTTTTTCATGGAAGTGAACACCCGCATTCAGGTCGAGCATCCGATCACTGAAATGGTCACCGGGGTCGATTTGATCAAGGAGCAGATCCGCTTGGCCGCAGGGCTTCCGTTGACACTCCGGCAGCAGGACGTGGTCATGAACGGCCACAGCATGGAATGCCGGATCAACGCCGAAGATCCTGAGAAGTTCACCCCGTCGCCTGGGCTGATTACGAAATACAGCCCGCCCGGCGGATTCGGCGTACGCGTAGACTCCGTGATGCAAACCGGGGCGGTCGTCTCGCCGCATTATGACTCGATGATTGCGAAGCTCATCACCCACGGCCGCGACCGGCAGGAATGCATGGCCCGCATGCGCCGAGCCCTCGACGAATTCATCATCGAAGGCATCAAGACCACCATCCCGCTCCACCGCCGCATCCTCGACGACCCCGACTTCCAAAAGGGCCACGTCTCCACGACATTCCTCGAGCGGTTCCTGGCGAGTTAGGGCCTGATCCATTCTTCCAGCGATCCAGAGACGCCGGTCTCCTGGAATTTCTTGTGAAGTTCCGCCTACAATGCAGCCGATGATACCATCACCTCGCCAACATCTACGATCAAACCTCTACCTCATCCTCGATCCATCGGTCGTACCGGACAAGCCATTACGCAACGCATTGACTCAATCTGCCCGAGCCGGAGTGAGAATCGTTCAATATCGCAATAAGACTGCCTCGATGAAAGACGCTTTTGCAGAGGCATTGCCCCTCAGAAAGCTTGCGGCGGAACTGGACGTCTTGTTCATCGTGAATGACCGGTGCGATCTGGCGCAGGCAGTGGATGCGGACGGGGTGCATCTGGGACAGGGAGATTTACCGCTGGAGCTCGCACGGAAGGTCATGGGACCGGACAAGCTGATCGGCATTTCAACACACAACCCCGATCAGGTGCGGGAAGCAAGTGCGGGCAAGCCGGACTATCTTGGTTATGGTCCGATCTTCAAGCCGGGATCAAAGCAGGATCACGATCCCGTGGTCGGCATTGAAGGCCTCCGGGCGATTCGCGCTCTCACATTGCTGCCGGTGTTTGCCATCGGCGGAATTACGGTGGAGAACGTCGGAGCAGTCATGCAGGCGGGTGCAAACGGCGTCGCCGTGATCTCGGCCATTTTGAAAGCACCGGACATCACGCAGGCCGTTAGCGAGTTCCTCGCGCAGATGCCAGCAGCAACTTCGTAAGTTTTCGTATCTCGCTGTTCGCAGCCATCGCTTCAATAGCCCGTTCAAACCCAACATCAAGGCCGGCCCTATAGGGGAGTGGTCCGATCACCGGCACCCCGGCGCACTCCCGCAGCAACTCTACCGTTGACCGCTCCTGCCGTCGCGCCACAGCAGATCGCGCCGGAACCGTCCGGTTGAGCACCAGCGCAAGGATCGGAATCGCTCGCGCGCGGAGTGCATTGAGCGTCAGCATCGTATGGTTCACTCCGCCCAGCCCGGCCCGCCCGACGACCACAACCGGGGTCTTTAGCTTTTCGATCAAATCCAGCACATCCATCATTGGAGTGATCGGCACATGCACACCGCCCGCGCCTTCAACCAACAGCAGTTCATGCCGCGCGTGCAGCTGACGATAGGCTCGCACTATAGTCGACAGCTTGATCGTTCGCCGTTCAGCCCTCGCTGCGTCGAACGGCGCAACCGGAAGCCGAAAGGCATAGGGTCGGACAAGATCCAGTGCATCCGACACCTGCGCCGCACGTGCGAGCCGAACGGCATCGGATGGTCGGCCCTGCACAACACCGGTTTCGACCGGCTTCATTACGCCGATATCGAGACCCCGCTTTTGTAAGCTCACGGCAAGCGCCGCCGTCACCAGCGTCTTGCCGACAGCGGTATCCGTCCCCGTGATGAATATCCCGTGTGTCACGTTCGTTGCTCGTTTCTCAGAGGTCCCGACTATCGCAGTTCCAGACCTGGCCCGACAGATCGTTGAGCTGCGTCATGTGCACAATCGTTCTCGCCACTTCTTCAAGCGCCGGTGGGCGACGGAGCGCATGGTCCGGCCAGTCATGACCTTCCGGCATCGCCCCTTCTGAAAGCCCGGTCCGATGCCAACCCGGCAGCACCAGATTCACCCGCACGTTCTGCGGCCCCCATTCCTGAGCCGCGGTCTTCACCAATCCGATCAATCCGGCTTTGGACGCCGCGTAGGCGGCCTGACCTGTTGACCCATGCGATCCCGCATGCGAACCGATCACGACAATCGACCCGCCTCCTTGGGCACAGAGGGCAGGGGCAACCGACTGTAAACAGTGGAACGCGCCGGTCAGATTGGTGTGAACGACACTCATCCATTCCTCTTCCTGCTGGCGGAGAACCAGACTGCTTGCCCCGACCCCGGCATTACAAATGAAGGCCATCGGCCTCGGCGCCTTTTTAAGAAACGCCTCGATCATGAGTCGAACAGACTCCGCCTCCCGCACATCGGCCTGCAAGAGACCGCCGGTTCCACCGGTCACGCGGACTGCGCGGAGCGTCTTTTCGGCCTCGGCTTTCCGCCGATGATAATGCACACCGACATACCAGCCGGCTGCGGCAAAGGCGCGACAGATCGCGCGGCCGATACCGCCGGATGCCCCGGTGACCAGAACTGACCGTCGGCCTGGATTGCGGGATGACGTTCGTTTTCCCGATGCGTTTCGTATTGGAGACGCCATGGCGAAAGGGATTATGTCCACAGCCATTCAACAACGCAAGCCTGCGAACCCCGCTTTGCTTCATGCCTTGCCGCCTCCTCAACGCCTATGATACGGTCCGTCCAACAGAGGAGGACCCGATGCCGCACGTTCCCCAACCCTTGCCCCACGTCTTCTCGTCACTCGCAGTGACTGCTGTGCTGTTCGCTGTGAGTGCCATTGCGACTGCACCGCTGGCGGCTGAAGAGTCCGTTCAAATCGCCCAATCCTCCGACTACTTTCCCGACCAGATCGGCACCCGCTGGCAATACCGCGGGCAGATCTCCGAAGGGGCACTCCAAACCATCGACAACAAGTTTTTTGCCAACGTGTCCGAAGTGAAGGGGACTAAGAAGCTGAACGGCATGACCGTCACCGTCTTCCACGATTCCAATCCCGGCAACCATGGTGAATCGGACAGCTTCTACCGCCGCGATGCCGTCGGCATCGTGTACTACGGATCGGATCCCGGGACACCGCTCGAAAAGCAGATTGTGCCCTATCAGATCGTCCGCTTTCCCATGACCATTCCGTCCTCTTTTCAGCAGTTCAACCGGAAGGACCTCGACTTCGGCAGCGATATGGATCGCGACGGCACGGATGAGAAAGTGGACGTGGTCGGATCGACGAGTCTTGTCGGTCGGGAGACAATCACGGTGCCAGCCGGCACGTATCCGGATGCGGTCAAAGTGGAAGCTCGCATGACCATGACGATCCATCTGTCCGGCGGAGGCAAACCGGCCCGCGGCACCGATGTGATGACTGCGTGGTTCGCCAGAGGGGTCGGACTAGTCAAGTACTTCGAACGGCAGGAATTGTCGGGCTCGAAGGAAGACCGCGGGTTGATGACGGAGATTACCGAGGAGTTAGAGGAATTCACTCCGGCTCGCTAGCAGGCTGTGGAGAAAATCCGCCAGCGGCGTTCTCGCTTCACTCAGAGCCTCAACGTACTCCAAGGGTACGCTTCGACTCTTCGTTCGCTGCGGCCTTGCTGGACGGCCTTTCTGAACAGCCTGTGGCCATTCAGGATCAGTCCGCTGCCTCGAATCCCCGGCGCAGCGTATTCTCGCTAATCACCCGCGCCGTCATGAATTGCGGCAGATACTCGTCGCCTCCGGCCTTTGCACCGACGCCTGAGAACCGGTGACCGCCGAATGGTTGACGGCCGACCAGCGCCCCGGTGATCGGTCGGTTCACGTACAGATTCCCGACATCGAACC
>OMJA01000139.1 GCA_900299245.1 Nitrospiraceae bacterium
AGGCGGAACTGCTGGCGTATTGTAAGCGCGATACGCTGGCAATGGTCGAGTTGCGGCGGGTCTTAGGAGAGAAGGCGAAAGGACAGTGAGATACCGAGGGGTTTCTCCCGTCGCCAAGAATAATCAGAAGGGCTTCGGGTCGAGCAAGCGTGGTATGGCGGAGAGGGTGGGATTTGAACCCACGGTCCCCTTGCGAGGACGCCCGCTTTCGAGGCGAGTCCATTCGGCCACTCTGGCACCTCTCCGGACTGTGTCTATACCTGTCGGCCGGAGCTTGGGTAGCTGCGACTTCGGGGGCGAGCTTAACGTGGGGACGGAGATTTTTCAATTGGTTTTCTTCAACCTCGCGCCACAGGTATGATCATTTCCTGAATCCGTAGCATGTTGCTGGGAGGCCCAGTGGAATTTCGTGATTCAGGAGTGACATTTCTTTCGGTCCCGCAGTTGCTGCAGAGCGCCAAGCCGGTTGTGAAGGCAGACCTTGAGTCGGGCGTTGACGTGTGGGGGTATCTGCTGGATGGGGATGCGCAGGCCATCGAACAGTGCGGCGCCTGGCTGACTCTCGAAGAGCGCACCCGCGCCTCCCGATTCATTCGACCGGAGGATCAGCGCCGCTACATCGTTGGACGCGGCGGCTTGCGAAAACTGTTGTCTGGCTACACCGGGCTCGATCCGGCCGCTGTGATCATTCAAGTGGGACCGGAAGGAAAGCCCGCCCTGGGCAATCAGGATGGCGGCGTGCTGCGGGTCCGGTTCAACCTCTCCCATTCCCATGGTCGGATGCTGGTTGGTATTACGAGCCGGCGGGATGTCGGTGTCGATCTCGAACAGATTCGCACCACGACAGACATCCTGAAGCTCGCTGAGCGGTTTTTCTCGCCCGACGAGTTGAACACGATCGCGTTGCAGGATGCATCGAGCCAGCGCGAGTCGTTTTATCGGCACTGGGTTGCCAAAGAAGCGTTCCTGAAGTTCAAAGGCGTTGGACTGCAGTTTCCGCTCGGGCAGTGCCGGGTCACGATGGTGGTCGGTAACGCAAGCGCGGCGATCGACTGGCAGAAAGGGCCTACCGACAGTGAGCGCGGGGTCGTCAAATTTCTGCCGTTGTCCGACGGGTGGGTCGGGGCGGTGGCGGCCGAAGGAAACGATTGGACGGTGCGGTTGGGTGAGTGGACGTTCGACTAGCGCCGGTCACTCGGTGGTTCGGGCGGCGCTTTGCTCCGACCGCCGGTTTCGAAAGAACTCCTGCAAGAGCCGTTGGCTCGCTTTCTCCAGAATACCTCCCGTTATCTCGACCCGGTGATTCAACCGTGGGTCGGTCGGAATATCCATCAACGATCCGCAGGCGCCCGCCTTGGGGTCCCAGGCGCCGAAGACGGTTCTGGCGATGCGTGACAGAACCATGGCCCCGGCGCACATCGGGCAGGGCTCCAGCGTGACATAGAGCGTACAATCAATCAGCCGCCAGGTGCCCAGTTTGGCGGCGGCCTCCTGAATCACCAGAATTTCCGCGTGTGCCGTCGGGTCCTGTCTGGTTTCCCGCAGGTTATGCGCCTGTGCCAGCACCTGTCCTTCGTGCACGAGCAGGGCGGCGATCGGCACTTCCCCGGAGGCCGGCGCCAGCGCGGCCTGTTCCAACGCGAGCCGCATGAAGGCCTCATCTTGTGCAGGGTCGAGCATCATGCGCGGGAGGCTTCCGTCGGCGTGGCAGTCATTGTTGCTTCACTCTTGCCGGGTTCTGTGGATCGGAGACGGCGTGCAACGCGCTAAGACTGGCTGACCAGATAAATCGGGCCGGTCGGCGTCGGGCGTCCTCCCGAGGGTTCGAGGCTGACGGCAAACTTCTTCGCCTTGGAAAATTCCGCGACTCGGCCGACGAGAAGATGGGCGGTGTCGCCGCTGTCCATGTGGAAGGTTCCCACGCTCACCGGTTTGTCGTTGATCGCCCAGAGCTGGTAGGTCGTTCCGTACGGACACTCCGGCAGATTCATCGCGTAGAGCCAGGCTTTCTTGGTCCTGGCGTCATAGACGAGCATGCCGGAGGCCTGCCTGGCCATGTCCGATCCGTTGAGAGAGACGGCTTTGGCGTTCGGCACACGCAGCAGCGCGGCGAGTTCGTCCTCCGGTCCGCGGGGCGCCGGCGCGGTGCCGCCTCGCGATGCGAATTGGAATTTGAGATCTTCGAGTTCGGCGTCACGCTGGATGAGCTGATCCTTGAGTTCGGTCGAGTCGGCGGTGCGCTGCTGCAGTTCTTCTTTGATCTGTGCGATTGTGCGGTCCCGTTCCTCGAGTTGTTGCTGCAACGCGGCGACTTTCTTCGTCTGGTCTTCAGAGGCCGCCTGGAGTTGCTGAACGGCGGCGCTTCCGGTGACATTCTGCGTGTAGGAGGTCCAGGCCAGATAGGCCCCGACCGTGACGACGGCCACGGCGGCGAATCCCAGCACCCATCCGAAGGACCACGAACTGGAGGCGGATTCCGGAGGAAAGAGATGGTTCATCCATTCTCCCGGCTCCAGGCTCGGCTTCGGCTCGGTTTTTTCCGGAGCATCTTCTGCGATGGCGGCCGGCGTGCGCGCCGCCATGATTTTCGCTTTCAACGTGCGCGGCGGCGGGGTTGAACTCAATCCGAACGGCAGAATCGCGGCGACTGATTGAAACTCCTTCAGCGCCGTATGGCAGGAGACGCAACCGGACAGCAGATGGGCTTCCAGCGCCTGCCGTTCAGTCCGTTCCAGAGCCCCGGCCGCGTACAACGGGACGGCTTCTTCAAGTTCTTCGTGGGTCATGCGTGGTCACCTTGATCCCAACAGCGCCGGAGCGATTCCCGCAGCTTGGACATGCCGAGCTTGATACGCGTTTTAACCGTGCCGAGCGGCTGATTCAACCGGGCGGCGATTTCTGCGTGAGAGAGCCCTTCGTAATAAGCCAGTTCGAGCGCCTGTTGCTGCGCCTGCGGGAGCGCGGCCATCGCGCCTCCGACGAGCGTGCGGATTTCCTGGTCGGCCTGGGCATCGAACGGACTCGGATTCCGGTCCTGAACGTGGGCGGCCTGGGCGCTGTCCAGGGAATCGGTCGATTTCTGGTGCCCCCGCGCGGCTCGCGACCGGAGACGATCGATGGCCCGGCTGCGCGTCAGGGTGACCAGCCATGCGACAGGCGTCCCCCGGCCGACGTCATAGCGCGAGACCTTGCGCCACACTTCCAGGTAGACGTCCTGCAACAGCTCGGCGGCTTCATCGCGATTGCCGAGAATTCTCAGCGCCATCGTATACAAGAGCGTACTCGATTGATCATAGAGCTGGCTGAACGCCTGGTGATCTCCCTTGACCACGCGGGCGAGCAATTTAGGATCGATGTGTGAGGCGGCGTGTTGCGACGAGGCGTCCATATTGGGTCAGCTGGGTAATGACGTTCCGGCTTCAGTCTGAAACACGCCCCAACTATAGCACTCTACGGATGGATCCGGCAAAAGGATGTGCATTTAACTATGCGGGATTCAAGATGAATTAAAGGAAGGGGGGCGTCAGCGCTGCTCCCGCGTCCGATTCAGCCGGTCAGCGAGGGCTGATTCGGCATCTGTTCCGGCCAGGATAGGCCGGATATCCAGAGTTTTCGCGCCAGGGTCGAACACTCCCAGATAAATCGGTCCCAGTCTGATGGTCAGCATCGAAGGCCGTTCGCGGTCATACGGCGAGTCGGACGGTGAGTCCCACGGGCATCTTTCAGATGCGTCCAGCGACCGCAGGGGGCTGGCCTGAAACCGTTCGATCCTTGCATATCGTGCGATCTGCCGTGCGAGGAATCCTCCCAGCCGATGATGCCGCAATATGGGACGAATCACCGTTCGGGCCAGCAGGCGGCTTGTCCGTCTGAGCGTGAGCGTCAAGTGATCGAAGAGGCATCTCCATGGAGCCGGAGGCGTCAGCCCGGTGAGATGGTGCACCTCCGCACGGGTCGATCCGCGTGTTACGGCGACCACGATGCCGAGCACATCCCGGGGCAGCACCTGCTCCGGCGGGCCTGAACAGGCGTCGCCTCTGGTGAGCAGGAGCATGTCGTGCTGCGCGATCAGCCGATGGCACACCAGGCCGGACGGTCTCCGGAAGACCACCAAATCTCCTGTCCGGAGCGTCACGGCCTGGCTCAATTCCAGACGATCGCCCGGGCATAACGTCGGATACATGCTCCAGGATGCCACGCGCGGAGTCATCACATACTGCAGGGCTAGTCCCTGGCAGCTTTCCGGGAGCGCGGTGGCGGAAAAGCGGGCGGCAGTGCGGGAGCCGAGGGTGACGATCATGCCGGAACCTGCTGTGGCCAGCGGATCAGGCGACGAACGATCCGGACAGCCAGGAGCAGCGCCGCGCCGGCGAGATCGATCGTGCGCCGGCATCGTGTCAGGACGGGGCGGCGGGCCGCAATCGGTCCATAGCGATATCCAAGAAAACTCTCCGGCGGAAAGAACATCCGGTAGAGCGACGACCACCGGCTTCCTGCCGGCCTGGTTAGCCAGATCAAGACATGCCCGAGTTCAGGGATGGGGTGAGCGGTCACCAGGCGTTGCAGCAGCCAATAGAGGCTCCGTTGAGAAAACCCGGCGGGAGTCAGGGCATGGAGGGCCGATTCCGGAATGGGAAGCGTCGGCATGCGGTGACGGAGATATGTGAGTCCATACAGCAAGGGGACGGAAAGCGAGTAATGTCCGGCCTTGCGCGTGACAGCGGCCCAATCGATGGCTTCCCGTCGGAGCAGTAGGCGCAGGTCCTGCTCCCACGCGGGAGTGAGTGCCCCGCGATGGATGACGGCATAGGCGGTCAAATGGATCAGGAGATCGTCGGCGGCCGGGAGTAAGAGCGTGCGCGCATGGAGGACATGTGGTCGGGCGTTCGCCCACAGTTCGGCCAACCCTTGTTCATCGAGATACCAGAGCGTCGTCACGAGATCGAAGGCGAGGCCGTTTCCCGGAGACGCATAGCAGGGATTGCCGTCGATCTGTCTGGCGTAGTCTGCCTCGGTGAGAATGCGATCGATCGTTTCGAGGTCGGCTTCGTGGACGAGCAGATCCACGTCGGACAATGGGCGTGTCCCGCGAATGCCATAAAGTTGCAGGAGGACAGCGAGTCCTTTCAGGACTACGAAAGGAATGCGGGCTTGTTCGAACAGCGCGGCGAGGGCCTGGCACTGATCAAGCGCGGCCGCGTTGCCGTTGCTGACCCGGCAGTAGGCGTCAACGAGTTCGTCCAGGGTTGAGGAGGACATGGCTCCGATGCTCCAGTTGCGCCCATTCTTTGAAATGCGGCAGACAGGCACTCATATCCCCGGTTTCCAGCCAGGCATCGCTGCGGCCCTGGCGACAATAGCGATGTACATCGCAGGCGGCGCATTCGTATCGCGCCGTCGGCCTAGCCTGATCGACGGTCTGTTTGAGCGTGGCCCATCCCTCGCGGACAGTTCCTTTCCGGAGATCATATTTCGGAGTCGGGAATGCTACGCAGAGGTTCATCTCACCGTACGGCGTCACGGCAAAACGGCTCCGGCCGCAGGCGCAGGAGATGAACGGCTCCTCGGGTGTGCAGGTATCCGGATCCCGGTCGGAGAGCGGGACACCGAGTTTGCGCGCGTCGAGTTCCGTTTTCTGGTCCGGATCCAGCCGGTAGGCGAGCGGCGCATGGTCGCCGTCGGTCCGGGGATGAATGTCGAGGCTGTATTGAAACTTGAATCCGCGGGATTCAACGAGCTGCTGGCAGGCGTCGACCTCCGGCCGGTTCACCGTCGTGACCGGCATGCGAAGGGTGACGGCGAAGGCGCGGCGGCTGAGGCAGTCAAGTCCCTGGAGAAAGTGCGTGAACGAGCCGGGGATCCCGGTCATCCGTTCGTAGACAGCGGGAGTGGCGCCGTAGATCGAAATGAACAGGTGTGAGACGCCGACCTCGTCCAGCAGCGACGCGAACGCCGGAGTCATGCGAGTGGCGTTGCTGAGCAGCGAGACGAGCAATCCGGTCCGGCGTGCATGGCGAAGAATCGTCTCGATGTCGGGCCGGAGCGAGGGCTCTCCTCCGCTCAAGCTGACGGTCAGGACGCCCAGTTCGGCCATCTGAGTCAGGATCGTGCAGACTTCGGCCGTTGTGAGTTCCTGAGGCAGAGCCCGATGCGTCGGGTTATAGCAATGCAGGCAGCGCAGATTGCAGCCGTAGGTCAACTCGATCGTCGCATGGTCGGGCTGACGGGTCTGTCCCGCACGGGTCGACACGGCATCGATGTAGTTCTGCGCGTTCAGCTGGTGCATCGGATCACCGTTAGCGGCTCGTTGAGACAATGGTTCATGATGGCGTCGACCACGTCCGGACGCTTCAGGCAGGCCAGACTGAGGCAGGGAATCTGTTGTGTCAGGGAGACCAGGCTGTCGACGGTCGCGTCCATGGCGGCGCGGTCCCAATAGGGGAGAAACGTTTGCTGCAGGAGCAACGAAACGATGCGCGAGGCCGGCAGTGACTCGAATCGATGGTCTCCTTGTCCGTGACTGATGCAAAACAGCCGGGACAGTGGGGCCGAGGCGTTGGCGGCAAACGAGCCCGAGCCGATCCAGGGAGTTCCGAACATTCGCACTGAACCGGCATCCCGGCGCAGGATCATCCGTTCATCGCTCAGGACTCTGGCTCCTGCATCGGCAAACCATCCGGCCAGCGTCGACTTGCCGGTTCCCGACGCGCCGGTGAAGACCAATCCGGCATCTCGATAGATCACGCCGGAAGCATGGAGCAGGAATCCGCCGTCGCGACCCAGCATTGACAGAATACAGACTTCCAGGATCGGATTGAACAGATGCATCGGGGACCAGCCGACCTGGCCGTTCTGAACGTCCGGCAGTACCCAGGCCTGCACGTGTCGATAGTCCGGCGATATCCGCGCCCGCGCGCGGGACGTCAGCGTCTTGGGACTCGTGCTGTCCAGGACGAGCCCATCCGGTGACTCGAACAGTTTCCAGTGCCCATGGTTCGAATCGAATCGCAGCCGGTCCATCGGCAGGTCAGGGAGAATCGGAACGATCGCGACGTCCACGGCGACATCGGCGGACTGGTGCTCATCAACGAGAAAGGCTTCGAACGGTCGGAGGGGCCAGACAAGACAGGGATGGCCGATCGGTTCATGGACGGCGAGGCGATATCCGCCGATCTCGAGCGTGAAGCGCATCTGGCTCCTACGACGCGCGCGGGCCGCTGTCGTGACAGTTTTGACCCATATAGGTTATCGGGATAACCGAACGTTTGCAGCCGAGGGGGCTGGCGCCGGGATAATTGTTGCACCCTGTGGGAGGCCGGCATCCATTGGTGCCGCCGGCGGACGTGGCAATCGTCGCGGTGCTGCAGGAGGTCAGGATAGCTTGCTCCTGATCCAGTGGAACTTCGAAGAGCTGCGGCGTGGCATAGGGCTTTTTGTCGCTCATGGAGAGGTTCCTTTCTTCAGGACGGCCGGGGGCCACTGTCTCGATTTCCTTGCCCAGAGCGGTTCTTGCAGTTTCCCGAACCGGCCGGCCGGCAGCCTCCTCCACCGCCGTTGGAAAGACTGAGAGCCGAGAGGCTACACGAGGAGAGGATGGCTTGCTCCGGATCGAGCGGAACGCGATAGAGTTGCGGCGTGGTATAGGGTTTCTTATCGGTCATCGGGAAGTCCCTGGTTGTAACGGATGTATGACGGGCGAGCCGAGTGAGCCTGAGGCCCGCGCAACGGCGATATCACAGTCATAGGGAATGGGAGCTTCCGGATGGCCGGCCTCCCAGCGGGCTTGTGTCGGCTGTTTGTCGCAGAACGTGTGCAGCGTGCAGGTCCGGCAGGCCGAGTCCGTGTGATACGAAAGAGCTCCGGTCGCGGCGAAGGCTCGGTCGATCGCGTCGCGCAGCGAGTGTTCGTGCAACGATATTCGCGTCTCGTATTGGAAGGTGCAGGTACTGAGCTCCCCCCAGGCGTTGATATGGACCGTGTCGGTGCCGCAACCGCAGCGGAACAGCCGTTCGTGCGAGGGGGGCGACAGAGACGCGTGGGCCTCGCAACCGGGATCCTCCTGCACGACGTCCAGCTTCGAGGCGAGGCGGCGGATCGTATCAGGGGCGACGCGATGCTCCAGGGACGAGCAGTCTCCGTTCAGTCTCGGCGAGAGCGACGTGCTGAACCCGAACGGCTGACCCTGCGATTCTGTAAATCGCTGCAGCTGTTCCATCTCGCCGGCATTCCAGTTCATCAATTTGGTTTTGAGCGAAAAGGGCAGGCCGCCGGCCTGCAGCAGGGCGATCCCGCGCAGGAACGCGCGATAGGAGCCGGGCACCTGCGTAAACCAGTCGAAGCGGGACTCGTCGACGGAATGGCAGGAGATGTCGATCGAAAACGGCGGGCGGGCCTGCAGCCGTTCGATGATCGCCCGGGTGAACAGCGTGCCGTTCGTATAGAGCTGCAACAGGAATCCGTGATCGGCCGCGGTCTCGTAGATGTCGAAGAAATCAGGCCGCATGAAGATGTCGCCGCCGGTCAGGTTCAGCCAGACGATGCCGAGTTCGCGCATGTCGGCAAGCAGGCGGTGAATCTCCGCGAGGGACAGCTCGCGGGGAAAGTAGGCGCTGTCGTTATATGGATCGGTGTAGCAATGGCGGCAGTGCAGGTTGCAGCGATAGGTGAGTTCGAGTTGCGCTTTGATGACCCGGCGGTGCGCGGCGGCCTGCTCATGGACGTTCAGGCTGAACACGCCGTAGGGCATTATGGCTAGCGGACGACGGTCAGACATGATGCGTTTCCGGTTGAACGAGCGCCGTCGCGGCAGACGTCTTCCACTCGCAGGCGAACCCGGGCAGCGCGCCGTAAAAGCCTTCGCGGAATGAGCCGTGCCGCAAGTCGTACGACTGCCGCCGGTTGCCGGAGCAGAGTTGCATTCCGCCGTACGCATCGATATGAAAACGGCGCATGCCGCTGTTGCAGGGCGGAAGATCAGTCCCGGATTTCCGGCAGGCTTCGCTCCAGAGGTCCTGATCCTGCCGGTGCAATTCATCCAGTTCCTGCCGGGAAAGCGCATAGCGGAACGGCCCGGCTCCACCATCGAGTTCGGGGCGAAGATCCTCCCCCAACCGGAAGGCCACCGGTCCCAGTGAGGCGGCATAGGCCTTCACTGCCAGAATCTCGTCCCGATTGAGGGTCAAGGCCGTGGTTTTCACGAGGAGGGGAATGCGCCGGGCGAGGAGGAGGCGGATGGCGTCCATGCAGCGCGCATGAGAGCCGTTTCCCTGCGTGATTTGCTCGAACGTGCCGGCGGTGGTGCCGTGGAGGCTAATTTCGACCCGATGCGGCGGAAGGGCAGCCAGTCGGTCGGCGACGGATTCGGTGATGAGCGTGCCGTTGGTAAAGAGGGTGACCAGGAGGCCGCGGGAGACGGCGTACTCGTAGATCTCGAAAAAATCGGCCCGGGCCAGCGGCTCGCCGCCGGTCAGGCAGAGCTCCAGCAACCCGGCTTCGATCAGCTGGTCGAGGATGCGAACGATTTCCGCGGTGGTGAGTTCGCGGCGCACGGAGTCAGGGTTGTTCCGGCAGTCGGTGTAACACATGACGCACCGGAGATTGCAGCGGCAGGTGAGTTCCCACTGGCAGGCGAGCGGAAACCGTTCGGGCAGACGGCTGAGTTTAACCTGTGGGACCATGGGCGACCGCCACCTCTTGGATTGCCTGGATCGAGAGAAGGTCTGCCAGCAGGGTGTCGAAGTCCTGATGTAGTTGATCGGGCGTGACGTCGTATTCTTCGATGAATGCCGCGCAGATGTCCCGGACCGCCGACGTGCCGTCGAGGCGTCGCCACAAAGCCGCGCCGGTTTCATTCAAGACATAAATGCTGTTGGAGTCTTTGAGGGAGCGCCGCACCGGGACGAGAATACATTCCCCGGCCACGTCCCGCTGGACATAATCAGGATGTTTCGCGTAGACGGCCGTAGGATTCATGGCGGGGAGGATAGCAAATCCTCTAAGGGGCTTCCAGAGGTATTTCGGCGGAAGCGCGCGGGAGGCCGGTGCGAGCCGGACTCAGGAGAGCACCGCATAGCCGTCCGGCCAGTTCAGTTCGAGCAGGGATAGGTCCGCCCCGGCGATCTCCGTCCGCAGTTCCTCCTCGTCGCGGAAGATGTGCATGAAGTGGCCGTTGGTGCAGGTGTCGCCTGTCTGGTAGGCCCGGTTGGATCCGGGCCAGCGGAGGATCATCCGGCCGCAGAGCTGAATCTTCCGAGAGAGCGCGGTTTCCGGCTCCCGGGCGATCAAGAAGTTGAGAACGATTTTCCCGCCCGGCACGAGGCACTGTTTGAGGCTTCTCAGCCAGGCCTGCCGCCGCGCCCGGCCGGGCACGGCACTGTACATGACGCCGGAGAGAAGAATGTAGGTCACTGACTCAGCTCGAACCGGGAGAGTCAGAAAGTCCGCCCGGGCGAATGTGACGGGAAGATTCAGCTCCGCTGCCCGTTCGGTACCAATGACCAGTCCTGCACGGGCGATATCCAGGCCGAGCACGCGATAGCCGCGCCGGGCGAGTACAAGCGACTCCCGTCCGAGACCTGAGCCAAGAATCAGTGTGATTGCAGGGGTTGTCAGGTGCTGTGCTATGACCCGTTCCTCCCAGGGTTCAAGAGACCAGGAGTAGGCCGTGAGGGGAATGTAGGTGCCCGCCTGCTCATAACTCCGGTCGTAGAAGCGTCGTGTGAGTCGTTCAAGGCGGTCCGGCGGCAGCAACGCCGGCAGGATGCCGTAGAGAAACTGGTGGAGGTCGGTCAGCCGTTTGACAATTCTCTCCACGACCTTTGCGCATCCCATTACGATGATGGCTAGGAGTTGCATGGCGTTCCTGTCCGGTTGTGCAGGAATGGCAGCAGGTATGCCGCTGCATCGGCTGCGCCAGTGCAGGCGGGCGGCGGCAAGGCCGGTTCGGGCGATGTCAGTGCGTCCCGGATAGCTGGTTCCCAACGGGCGTTCAGGAAATCTTCGCGCGACAGTTCGACGCCGCGGCCGTACTGACGTAAATACGGCACGATAGAGGCCTCGTCGGCGAAGTCATGACGACGGACATAGACCAGCGGCGTGCGGACGGCGACCGCTTCGATGGTCGTGCCGTAGCCTGGTTTTGTCATCACGACATCGACGGAGGAGAGGAGGGTGCTGAAGGGTTCGGCGATGCTGGAGATGGAACGGATCCGGCGGCTCTGTGGAGGAACCGGTCCGGCGATGAGGAATCGGATGCCCGGCATGGACTCCATCCGGTCGAACGGGAGGTGCTCTAGCGGGATGCCTCCGAAGGCCAGGAGCACGAGCGCCTCGTCATTCGGAATTTGCAGGTGCGCGCGGAGGCGATCCCGGGCGGAGGGATGTGGAGTTGCAATCGGGCCGATATCCTTCACGCGGGGAAAGGCCGGCATCGGCAGCCCCGGGGCGATGCGCAGGAGCAGCGTCGCCTGTCCATAGGCGCGGCGCATGTCTTCAAGGATGGCGTGCTGCCAGGGTTGCGTCTGATCGACGTGTTCGTCCAGGATCTCATCCCAGCTCAGACTGGCCAGCGCCACGGCCGGTACTCCGGCCGCGGCTCCGGCCGCCATGGCGAGGTAGGGATTGTTGCCGATGACGAGATCCGCGCCGGACTCCAGAATGGCGGTGGCCTCTTCCTTGAGCCGTGTCTCCCAGTGTGCGTGAAACCGGCGGTGCGCCTGCCAGGTGGCGTCCCAATCCATCGTAATCGGACCATGCTGCAGGCAGCCGACATCCAGCCGGGCCGGGCGCAGTTCCCACGGCACGGTCATCCGGGCTTCGAAAAAATGAGACGGGACATCGGTGCGGAGCACGATCGTCAGCGAAGGAATCCGCCGGCCCAATTCGTTCAGCACGGGGATCACCTGGGCGGCGTGGCCGTAGCCGTGGGCGGAAATGGCTGACCAGATCAGTGGCACAGACGGGTGGCTCGCGACTCGTTAACTGTTGGAGTAATCGGACTCCAGCGGCGCAATGTTGTATTCCAGTTCCAGATCGAATTCGTCGACGAGCTCGTTGAAGGCGGACTTGCCCATATCCGAGCGCACTTCGTTCATCACGAGGTCGATCATCGGCGCGGCCCGCGGCCCGAACTGGGCGATGGCCGATTCGATCCGCTGTCTGGCTGTATCCAGCGTCATGGCAACTCTCCGTGGTTAGCAGGCTGTTGATAAAGGCCGCCGGCGGCGTTCTCGCAACACTCAGAGCCTCCGCGTACTGCAGCGAGTACGCGTCGTCCCTTCGCTTGCTGCGGCCTTGCCGGACGGACTTTCTGAACAGCCTGCGGGGCGCGCAAGGCCGCACTCGTGGCGGTGAGTTTCCTCCACACGGTTAGCGCAGACCCTGGAGCATCATCTGCATTTCAGGAACGAGGTCGCGTCCGCCGTTGGCGCGCCCGGAGGCGGAGGCGTCGATACCGGCTTGCAGCACGGGCTTCGCTTCCTCTGGCCGTCCCAATCCGATGAGCGCGCGCCCGAGCGCCAGGTGCGACGCCACATGCACCGGGTCCAGCTGCACGGCGACGCGCAGATGCTCCACGGCTTCTTCCAGACTCCCGCCCTCCTGCAGAATTTTATTGCCCAGGCCGTAGCGGCCGAGGAACCCTTTGGGGTTTTTGACGACCATTTGACGAAAGGCTTCAATGTCCATGTGCGCTCCCCTGTGAGGGGGCATCATAGCATTAGCAAACGGCGGGAGACCAGGCCGTCCTAGGTGTGGACCGGCCGGGTGTCGGGGAGCGGATCGTGCGTGACGGGGTCAGCGCAACGGGCCGGGCGCGGAGGTGGAGACCGAAACGGCCGGCTGCGGGCGCCGCTTCGGCTTGACGCTGACGCTGTGGACGGTGCGTTCTTCGAGCGGGGCGCTGCTGGCATTGTAGAACGTCGTGTCCTTGACGAGCTGGTGCAGAAGGTCGGTCAGGCCTGCTTCCACGACATGGCCTTTCAGCTCCGCGATCATGGAAGGACTGGCGCTGAATAGATTGTACCGGGCGGTGCCGGAGGACTCGGCATGGTAGGTCTTGACGGTTCCGTCCCAGCGTTCCAGTTCCAGCGTCAGATGCATCCCGTAGTCGTAGTGAAAGTCCATCACCGGAGACAGGAGGAACATGGAGGTGCCGATGGCGAAGCCTTTCCAGGCCGCCTCGCCGGGATGTGAATCGATCGTGTCGTCGATGCTCAGCCGGGCGACGACCGTTTTCTCGTCTGCGATGAACGGCGTCTGTTCGGCAAGGGCCAGACGCGAGAAGAGATTGAGGCTTTGCAAGGAGCCCAGCAGCCGGCGGTCGAGTTCGACGGACGGATTTTGCGGCGCGCCGTTCTGGGTCAGCTTCGCCGGGTCGAGCACTAGCGGGACGCGCTCGGCGTTTGCAATGGTCGTCGTCGCGGGCTGCGCGTCCGCATCGGCGGAAGGGCGAACTTCGATCGAACGGGTGCAGGCGCCGGAGAGGACGCTTGCCAACAGGAGGATCGTCAAACTGCAGGAAGACGTTGTCTGTGCCACGATGCCCATCCCTTCGTCAGAAGAAAAACGAAAATCCACCGAACGGTAGACTGGAGTTGAGCCCTAAGTTGGGATAGCGCGTGCCGGCATTCGAGATATGGTGAAATCGATAGCCGACATTGAAGGCCAACTGGGGCGTGAAGAAATAGGAACAGCCGAAGCCCGCGGTCAGAACGAAATTGAACCGGGAGGATTCTTCAGGAATCTTCCCCGCCAGGTCGGTCCAGAACGGGCCGCCGGCGAATTCGGCATAGGGGCGAAACCGATCGAGGGCGACCATGGTGTATTTGATTTTGGGCGTGAATCCCATGCCGTGGGTGAGAAAGGGTTCCTGAAACTGGATATAGACCACTTCGGCGCCCAGCGAAATCTGCCCGCGGTACCAGCTGTCTCCCATGGGGTCCGTGACCGTCATCATCCAGGAGGGCATCATGGCGACACCCTGCTGCTTGGTCGTGTGATCTTCCGTAAGCCGGTAGGGGAGGAGATACCCGGCCGAAAGGCCGACTTCCTGGGTGCCGACTGTGATGTGCGGTGAGACGGATTCGGCCGCCTGGACCGAAGCAGTCATGACGATCACCGATAGGAGCGACCAGAGCACACGCAAGCGCAACATTCCACCTTGGGTAACATAGAGGCGTCAATATCTTGTCGGTTGTGCGAGGGGCAAACTTGATGCAACCGAGGCGACGGTCTTACGGTAACAGAGGATTTGTATCTGTCCAGAAAGATGTGAGAACGCTCAGCGGAGGCTGCGGTCGCGGGGCGCTATGGCCGCGGAACGGATTGACGAAGCTCGGCCAGCAATCCGGTGTCGCCGGCGAGTTCGGGGAGCCGGTAGTGCTGGTCCAGCGACAGCACTCGTTCAAGGCAGCGAATCGCCGATGCGGAGTTCTGTTCCCGCACGTAGAGCGCGGCCAGCAGCCGCAACACGGCCGCTTCGCCCGGCGCGTTGCCCAGTTTGATGAAATGTTCGGACGCGTTGTTCAGGCATTTTTCCGCCTGGCGCAAGGCGCCGGATTCGAGGAAGGTCTTGCCCAGCTGGCTGTAGGTCAGTGCCAGCCCTTCTTCATTTCCGATGCGGCGATGGCATTCCAGCGCCTCGGTGAAATGGGCGACAGCCTGGTCCCAATGGGATTGTCTCGCTTCCTCCATGCCGAGGTTATGGTAGAGAATGCCGAGCGCGCGGTGGTCGTCGAGCGGCTTCAGGAGATCGAGCGCCTCAAGATAGTACGGGCGGGCTTTTTCCGGACGGCCGGCGCCGATGTGGAGATTGCCCAGATTCACCAGCGTGTGAGCGATCGCGTGCTGGTTGTGTTCCGTCCGTTGGATGGCGAGCACTTCGCGATAGCAGGTCTCTGCCTGCTCAAGATCGCCGGACAAGGCGCAGACATTGCCGAGGTTCCCGAGCGAGGCGGAGAGTTCCTGCGGGCTGTCGGCGAGGCGATCGTCCGCCACGGCTTGTTCATAGGCAGCCCTGGCCTGGGCCAGTTGCCCGCGGTGGAGGAAGATTCTGGCGCGATGTTTATCGTTCTCAGCCATGAGCGATCAGCAGTCCGCAATCTGTCTCCAACACAGCTCCCAGGACTCACGACTGAGTCTCCCGCACCCTCCGTTCAGTCGCCGCCTTTCGGCGTGTCTTTTCTGAATTCGACCACGATCTCGTCTTCTTCATCCAGGCCAAGCCCGGCACGAAACGATTCCAGGAGTTCGGCGACGTAGTCGAGGTGCTGCCGGTCTTTTCCGTCGGGGGAAGCGAGGTACGCTTCCGAGAGCCGCATGCCGGTTTCGAAATGGTGTGCGATGGTTTGTTCCGTCACCTGTTGCCAGGTGATGTAGATGCAGAAGGCTTGGAAGGCATGGGCCTGCGGGTGGCGGGTCGTCAGCGCGAGCAATCCTTCATAGGCCTCCCGCGCCGTCGCACCGGCGTTGGATGAAAAGGTGTCCTCCAGTTCCACGGCGTTCTCCCAGTCGGCGCCGAGTTCGGATTCTGCTTCGTCAAACGCCGCCTGTGCGGCCAGTGCTGCATCGAATTGCATATGATGACCTCATATTGATTGAGTCAGGATACGCGGTGCATGAAAGAACGGTCAATGAGGTGATTTCTGCATGAAGAGGGCGCGGGCGACCTCGTTTACTTTCCTTCCCGCTGCTCTGTAGACTGCCGCAGGCACACCATGAGCACCGAACAGCCACGACCCACTGCCGGCACAGAGTTCTCTTCGACCGATCCCGTCGATCAGGTTATCCACTATCACATTCAGACAAAGCATCATTTCAACCGCTATGCTCGGTCAACGGGGTTTCTGGATTGGGCGAACCAGCCTGATCCATTCCGGCGCTTCGCCGGAGCGGAGCTGCTGCCGCTCCCCTTGCTGAAGCCGGAGGAGGAGCCGGTCTCGCCAGCGTATGAGGCGATCTATCAACCTGACGCGGTCGCCTCTCAGCCCGTGAGCCTGCAGACTCTGTCGCGCTTTTTCGAATTTGCCCTGGCTTTGTCCGCCTGGAAAAAAGGCGGGGAGACGGAATGGGCGCTCCGGAGCAATCCCTCGTCCGGCAATCTGCATCCGACGGAAGGGTATGTGGTCCTGCCGCAGATCGCCGGGCTCGACATCCGGCCGGGCCTCTATCACTACGCGCCGAAAGAGCACGGGCTTGAGCGGCGGGCAGCATTTCCGGCCGAAACCCTGGCGCGACTGCTGGCGCCGTTTCCACCCGGCGCGTTGCTCTTCGGCCTGTCGTCGGTGCATTGGCGGGAAGCCTGGAAGTACGGCGAGCGGGCGTTTCGCTACTGCAATCACGATGTCGGGCATGCGCTGGGATCCGCGCGGGTCGCGGCGGCGACGCTGGGGTGGAACCTGGCGCTGCTGGACGGCGCGGATCAGAACACGGTGGCCATGTTGCTGGGCACCCATCGGGTGGAAGACTTTGCCGGCGTCGAACCGGAGCATCCCGATTGTCTTTGTGTGCTGTGGCCGCGCGCACACGTGCAATGTGAAACGGCACAAGCGAAACGTGTGGATGCGGAGATCCCGCTTGTGCTCGATGCGGCCTTGGTCAAAGAGTTGTCGCAGGCACCCTGGTATGGGAAGGCGAATAAATTGAGCGGCGAGCATGGCGTGCATTGGGACGCCATCGATCAAGTGGCCGATGCCTCGTGGAAGGTATCACGTGAGCGGTATGCGGTATCCGATTCTGTTGCTCTTGCGCCTGGCGCGTCGCGCGCGATGAACGATGCCGGGCCTCCGGCCGGGCAAATCATCCGCCAGCGTCGAAGCGCGGTGGCGTTTGACGGACGGACGGGGATTTCATCCGCCACGTTCTTCCGGATCCTGCAACGGGTGATGCCCCGTGCCGACCGTCCGCAGTTGGAGCGGCCGATGCCCTGGGATCTGTGGCCCCACGCGCCGGCGATTCATCTGATGATCTTCGTGCACCGGGTCGAGGGGCTGACGCCGGGACTCTATGTTCTGGTGCGGGACCTGGCGACGCTCCCGCTCCTTCAACAGTCGCTCAATCCAGAACTAGTCTGGACGCAGCCGCCCGGATGCCCCGGAGAGCTGCAGCTCTTTTGGCTTCTGGAAGGCGATGCCAGGCGCGCGGCGGCGCAGGTCAGTTGCCATCAGGATATCGCCGCGGACAGCGCCTTTTCGCTGGGCATGCTGGCGGAGTTCGAAGGGCGCTTGCGCCAGGCCGGTTCCTGGTTTTATCCTCGGCTGTTCTGGGAGGCCGGATTGCTCGGACAGGTGTTGTATCTGGAGGCGGAAGCTGCCGGGATACGCGGGACGGGAATTGGCTGTTTCTTCGACGACCCGGTGCATGAGATGCTGGGAGTGCAGGGGTTGTCCTTCCAGTCGCTCTATCATTTTACGGTCGGCGGGCCGGTGGAGGACCGGCGGATGATGACCTTGCCCGCCTATCATCATTTGAGTCGATAGCGGTGTGAATTCAATCAAACCAATAGCTTGAATGGACGTCACGGATGTTTAAGATTAAGAAAAAGGCGGAGAAGCCGAAGCTCCCGGTCCTCTATAACGTGATCGAAGACTATTCAGAAGCCGATGCGCCCGGGAACGTGACGGCCTGCGCCATGACGCTTCCGGAAGATCTACCGGGGCATGCGAAAATTCTCTCGGAGAGTTACGGCGTGCCGCCGGCGACGATGACCGACCTGCTCACCAATGGCGGCGTGTACGTCTATCCGGCGGAGGGCGGGCTGCTGACCCGCGGTCTGTTTGCCTGCGTGATCGATCCGGCCGGCGTCCTGCCGAAGCGGACCTTTGTGCTGGATCTGATGCAGTTCGCCGAGGCCGAGCATCTGGCCAGGGCCCGGTCGCTTCCGATGGCCGAGGCGGCCTATGAAGTGTTTCACCGGACATTGCCGGACGAGTTAAAGGAAAAGCTGGACCAGAAAAATCTCGGGCTGGACTACCGGATGATCGATCGCGCCGTGGCCAAGGGTGGCGATATCAAATACATCGACTTCCGCAAGGACTGGTCGCCGCATTTCAAACGGCTCTGCATCATGCCGGACGGGCGGCTGGTGGAGACGGGCGGGCTGGAGGAGTTTGCGCAGCTGCACGGCATCACGGTCGCGCAGGCCAAGCGGCTGATCGAAGAGGGCGGCACGCTGGAGGTCGGCGCGGAAGTGCTGGCCTGTCAGATTGTGAACGGCCAGTCGTCGGTCGCGCGGTTCGGAGCGAAGAATTATCTGAAGGCAAAGGAGCTGGCAGCCTCCAAGAGCATCCATATCCTGGACGCCTTGAGCGAGGTCGCCTATAACGACCCCGTGATGATGCGGGGGTTGGTGCGGAAGGAACTATCAGGTGGTCGCTAGCGGCACAGTCAACGGACTCAATCCTCGAACGTTGAAGTGCGTGAGATGAAATTTCCGTCAGACACGAGACTGTTGCTGGTCCCCGCGCTTCTCCTGATGTCCGGGTGCGCGGCGCCCAAACCGATTCTCTATCCCAACGCGCATTTGAAACAGGTCGGTGAGACGGCCGCGGAGCAGGATATCGCGGACTGTTCCGCTATGGCCAAAGAGGCCGGCGCGCCGCCGAGCCAGGGCACGGGCGGGCAGGTCGCCGGAAGTACGGCGGCGGGAGGGGCCGGCCGGAGTGGCGGCCGGCGCGGGCGGGGGGGGTGCGGACGGGCCAGCCGAGATCCGAAGGGCAGAAAGATGAACTC
>OMJA01000140.1 GCA_900299245.1 Nitrospiraceae bacterium
ATCGGCCCCGTCATGATCACCGCCCTGGCCTATACGATTGTCGCGTATGTCGCCGGGCATCGGCTGATGTCGGATTATCTGTTGATCCCGCATATCGAAAATGCCGGTGAGATTGCCGTGTTCACGGCGGCCATTCTCGGGTCGAGTCTCGGGTTCTTATGGTTCAACACCTATCCCGCCTCCGTCTTTATGGGCGATGTGGGGTCGCTTCCGCTCGGCGCCGCACTCGGCACGGTTGCCGTCATCAGCAAGCACGAACTGTTGTTGCTGCTGGTCGGCGGTGTCTTCGTCATCGAAGCGGTGTCGGTCATCTTCCAGGTGTTGTCGTTCAAGTCGCGCGGGAAGCGGATCTTCTTGATGGCCCCGATTCACCATCACTTCGAAATGAAGGGTTGGGAGGAGCCGAAGGTGGTGGTCCGGCTCTGGATCATCGCCATTCTGCTGGCCTTGTTGAGTTTGAGCACGTTGAAGTTACGGTAAGAAGCCGGTGAGCGAAGACGTCATGAACGTGAAGAATACACAGGTCACGGTCGTCGGGTTAGCCCGCAGCGGCGTGGCCGCAGCGAGGCTGCTCCAGGCCGCCGGCGCTCACGTGACCGTGGCCGACCGGAAAGAGCGCAGTGAGTTGAGCGCGGTCCTGGCCCAGTTGGATGCCGCCCATGTCGGCATCACCGTCGGCAGCGGATACGAAGCGGCTCTGGAGTCAGCCGAACTCGTCATCATCAGCCCCGGCGTGCCGTATCGCATGGAGGCGCTGGAGCGGGTCCGTCGGCGCGGCGTGAAAGTGATCAGTGAGCTGGAATTGGCGTCGCGATTTGTCTCGGCTCCGATGCTGGCGCTGACCGGCACCAATGGCAAGAGCACGACGGTCACACTGATTGGCAAGATGTTGCAGGAAAGCGGAAAACGGGCCTTTGTGGGAGGCAATCTGGGTACGGCCTTGAGCGAAGCGGCCATACAGACTGTGCAGGCGTCGCAGCAGGGTTCGCCCAGTCCGTTCGATTTTCTTGTCGTGGAGGTGTCCAGCTTTCAACTGGAGACGGTCGAACAGTTCCACCCCTGGATTGCCGGACTGCTCAATGTGACGGTGGATCATCAAGACCGCTATGAGTCGATCGACGAATATGTGGCGGCGAAACGGCGTATTTTCGAGAGTCAGAAGCCGACGGACTATGCACTGTTCAACCTGGACGATCAACGAGTGGCTGCGCTCCGCTACGGCGTCAAGGCCCGGGTGCTGGGATTTACCCGCCAGTCGGCTCTGCCGTCCGATGTCACGGGCGGCGCGTATTTGGACGGCGACCGGATTATGACGACTGTGACCGGGGTCCGGCAGGAGATCTGCCGCCGGCAGGAGATCAGGATCATCGGCGATCACAATGTGGAGAACGTGATGGCCGCGACGTCATATGCGCTGCTGAGCGGCTGTTCGCTCGAAGCGATCCGCCGGGTCCTGATGACGTTTCCCGGACTGGAGCATGCGCTGGAGATCGTGCGCGATCGCCGCGGAGTACGGTTCGTCAACGATTCCAAAGGGACGAATGTCGATGCCACGCTCAAAGCACTGGAGAGCATCGATCAGCCTATCTGGCTGATCGCCGGCGGCCGTGACAAGGGCGGGGATTTTTCCCGGCTCGCGCCGGCCATCCGGCAACGGGTGAAAGGGCTCATCCTCATCGGAGAAGCGACGCCGTTGATCGCGCAGGCGATGGCGGGATTCCCTTCGATCAGCCGGGCGACGTCGCTGAAGGAGGCGGTGCAGGCGGCGGCCGACAATGCTGCCGAGGGCGGAGTCGTCCTGTTTTCACCGGCCTGCGCCAGTTTCGACATGTTTGCGGATTATCAGGATCGGGGCCGGCAGTTTAAGGCCCTGGTGCAATCCTTGCCCGCGTAGCGCCGGCAAGGCAGAGGAGAATTGACACTGGACGATGTCACAGAGAGCTGCAGGGACCCTGGCATTGCCGTGGCCCACCACGAGTCCGCGCACCGCGAAAAAGCGGGTGCCGATGGACCATACGCTCTTGATCATCACGATGGTCCTGGCGCTGGTCGGCCTGGTGATGGTCTTCAGTGCGAGCGCCGTGGTGGCGGGGAATCGATTTCACGACTCCGGCTACTTCCTCAAGCGCCAGCTGGCGTGGCTGACCTTCGGCTTCGTGCTGCTGCACGTCGCATCGCGGGTCGACTACATCTGGTGGAAGCGTCTGTCGGTGCCCATGCTGGGCCTGATGGCCCTGTTGCTGGTGATGGTCTTGATCCCGTCGCTCGGAGTGGCGGCCAAGGGAGCGCGGCGCTGGTTACGTCTCGGGCCGATTTCGATTCAACCGGCCGAGATGGTGAAACTGGTGGCCGTGATCTATCTGGCGGCCTATCTGACCAAGAAGGAAGACCTGATCACAAGTTTTACCTCCGGCCTGTTGCCCGTGCTGTTCGTGATCGGAGTATTAAGCGGCCTGGTGCTGCTGGAGCCGGACCTCGGGACCGTGGTGGTGATCGGACTCGTGACGATCGGACTGCTGTTTCTCGGCGGCGCACAGGTGAAGCATCTGCTGGCGCTGGGACTCTGCGCAGTGCCGGTCGTTTTGGTGCTCGTCCTCGGCTCGAGCTACCGACGGCAGCGGCTCCTAACCTTTCTGGCTCCCTGGAAGGACGCGTCGAACGCCGGGTTTCAGATCACCCAGTCGTTTCTGGCGTTCGGCAGCGGCGGCCCGTTTGGAGTGGGGTTGGGCGAGGGGAAGCAGAAACTCTTCTTTCTCCCCGAAGCCCATACGGACTTCGTGCTGGCGCTGGTCGGGGAGGAATTGGGGCTGGTGGGGACCGGAGCGATCATTCTGCTGTTTGCCCTGTTTGTGGTGCGTGGATTTCAGATTGCCGCGCGGGCGCGCATGCCGTTCGGCCGGTATTTGGGGGTCGGCATTACTCTGCTGATCGGCGGGCAGGCGCTGGTGAATGCGGCTGTGGCGACCGGGATGCTGCCGACCAAAGGGCTCACGCTGCCGTTCGTGAGTTACGGTGGATCGTCCCTGGTCATCAGCCTGCTGGCGGTGGGAATTCTGTTGAATATTTCGCGGGATCGCCAGGCGGGGCCCGAGGAGAGCGGGCGGCGGGGCGGCCGTGGCGGGGCCGGTCGCGGATGACGATTCTGATCGCCGCAGGCGGGACGGGCGGGCACTTATATCCGGCGGTCGCTTTGGCCCGCGAGTTTCTCCGGCGCGATCCTTCGACCAGGATCATCTTTGTCGGCACGGTGAAAGGCATCGAAACGAAGGTGTTGGCGCACGAAGGATTTCCACTTGAACTCATTACGGCCAAGCCGGTGATGGGAAAAGGATTGGGAGAGGCTGTGCGGGGATTACTCTCGGTGCCGGTCGGGCTCTGGCAGTCGATGCGGTTGATCTCCCGGCATCGGGCCGATCTCGTCATCGGGGTGGGCGGATACACCAGCCCGACGATGCTGGCGGCGGCGGCGCTGAAGCGGATCGCGCGGGTGATCCTGGAGCCGAATGCCTATCCGGGGATGGCGAATATTGCGGTAGGTCCCTGTGCGCAGCGCGTCTTTCTGGCCTTTGAGTCCGCTGCGGACAAATTTGCGAAAGCCAAGGTGCGTGTGGTCGGAACCCCGATTCGACGGAATTTTCTGGAAGCGCTCGATCGGTCCGCGCCGGTGAGCGGAGGCCGGCGGCTGCTGATTTTCGGCGGCAGTCAGGGTGCGAAGGCGATCAATAGCGCGGTGCTCGACGGGTTGGCGGACATGGCGCGGACGTTTCCGGGTCTCTCCATCACACATCAAACCGGCGAGGCGGATCATGCACGGGTGGCTGCAGCCTATCGTCACGCCGGTGTTTCGGCTGAGGTGGTGCCGTTTCTCTACGACATGCCGACGGTATTGCGGGCGGCCGATCTGGTCGTGGCGCGCGCCGGGGCCATGACCATTGCGGAACTGACGGCCTGCGGGAAGCCGGCCATTCTGATTCCGTTGCCGACGGCGATTTACGATCATCAAATGAAGAATGCGCGGGCCATGGAGGCGGCGGGCGGTGCGGTGGTGCTGCCGCAGCCGGAGTTGACCGGGGCGCAACTGGCCGGGGCCGTTGCCGCGCTCTTACAAGATTCCGACCGTCTGCGCGCAATGCAGGAGAAGAGCCGGGCGATGAGTCGAATCGATGCAGCCGAGAAGATCGTCCACGAATGCTATGCACTCATGGGGGTGAATCATGACATCCACCGGACTGTTGGAGCGACGGGAGTCTAATGCGGCAGCGAAGCAAGAGCAGGCACAGCGACCATCAACAGGATCACCAGGATTGAGGCGAACCGCCATGTTTCGAAAAACACAACACATTCATCTGGTCGGGATCGGTGGGTCGGGGATGAGCGGGATCGCGGAGGTCCTCCTCACCATGGGCTACAAAGTCAGCGGATCGGATTTGCAGGCGTCGGAAACCACCAGGCGGCTGGAAGAACTCGGTGGCCGGATCGCCATCGGCCATCAGGAGTCCAACATCGGCGAGGCGCAGGTGGTGGTGATTTCCTCCGCGGTGGCCGCGACCAATCCGGAAGTGCTGGCGGCGAAGGCCAAGCAGGTGCCGGTGATTCCACGGGCCGAGATGCTGGCCGAGCTGATGCGGTTGAAATTCGGCGTAGCGATTGCCGGGGCGCACGGCAAGACGACGACGACGTCGATGGTCGCCAACGTGCTGGCCTCCGGCGGCCTGGATCCGACGATGGTGATCGGCGGCAAGGTGAATGCGCTCGGCAGCCATGCGCGGCTCGGCCGCGGCGAGTTGCTGGTCGCGGAAGCCGATGAGAGCGACGGCTCGTTTCTCCGGCTGTCGCCGACGATCGTGGCTGTGACCAATCTGGATCGCGAGCACCTCGATCACTACGGATCGATGGAAAAGATTTACGACAGCTTTCTGGAATTCATCAACAAGATCCCGTTCTACGGGCTGGCGGTGCTGTGCTCCGACGATGAACGATTGCACTCGCTCTTCCCGCGCATCGTGAAACGGTATCACACCTATGGATTGAACGAACGTCCCGGGGTGGTGCCGGACTTCAAAGCCACGGACATCGTCCTCAAACAATGGGGAGCGGAGTTCCGCGCGCATTTCAGAGGGAAAAACCTCGGGCCGTTCCGGCTGGCCGTGCCGGGGATTCACAACGTATCGAATGCGCTGGCGGCGATTGCCATCGGAGTCGAACTGGATGTGCCGATCGATTTGATTCGCAAGGGCCTGGCGGCCTTCACCGGTGTCGAGCGACGGTTCCATCTGCGGGGAGAAGCCAACGGCATCATGGTGGTGGACGACTACGGGCATCATCCCACCGAGGTGAAGGCCACCCTGGCCGCCGCGAAGCAGGGATGGGATCGCCGGCTCGTGGTGCTGTTCCAGCCCCACCGCTACAGCCGCACGCGCGATCTGATCACCGAGTTCACGCACGCCTTCGATCAAGCGGATCTGCTCTTCATGACGGACATCTACGCCGCCGGTGAAGCGCCGATCCCCGGTGTCTCGGGTGCCGTGCTGGCCGACAGTATCAAGGCCGCCGGTCATCCGGGCGTCACGTTCGTCGAAAAGAAGGAAACGCTGCCGGATCAGGTGCTGCCGCATTTGCAGCCGGGTGATCTGGTCGTGACGTTAGGGGCCGGTGATATCTGGAAAGCCGGGACAGGGTTGTTGGCGCGATTGGCTCCCAATACCTAGGCAATGGCTCGGCAGGGAAAGACAGATGGGCACAGTGGTCGTCGAACAATCAGCCGGCGTCGATTGGAAGCCGCGGTCGACGGGATTCGAGGAGCTGTCTCGTTCAACGCGCCGCTCAAAGAGTACACGTCCTTCCGCATCGGAGGGCCGGCCGATGTCCTGGTCGAACCGGCGGACGTCGACGATGTGGCCCGCCTGGTCCGGCAGACCAAGGCGCAGAAGCTTCCGCTGTTTGTGGTGGGGGGTACGAATCTCCTCATCCGCGACATGGGGATCAGAGGCGTGGTGGTGCATCTTGGAAAGCTCCGCGCGATCAGAGAAGAGGCAGGGTCCGTCTTGTATGCCGAAGGGGGCGTGGGGATGCCGACGCTGATTGGCTATGCCATCCGTCATTCGCTGGCCGGGCTGGAGTGGGCCGCCGGGATTCCCGGGACGGTGGCCGGCTGTGTCGTGATGAACGCGGGCACGCGCTTGGGCGAAATGAAAGACTCGGTGAAGGCCGTGCGGCTCGTAAATCGCAAGGGCGACATTCTCGATATCCCCGCGTCGGAGATCCCCTTTGCCTATCGGCGGGCCACGCTGCCTGCCGGCATTGTCGTCGGTGTGTGGCTGCAGTTGAAGGCGGGTGTGCGGGCGGAGGTCGAGAAAGTGGTGAAAGACTATCTCCACTATCGACGCGATACCCAGCCGCTGACGTTGCCGAGCGCCGGGTGTGTATTCAAGAACCCCTCCAAGGACTCGGCCGGCCGGGTCATCGACTTGGCCGGGCTCAAGGGGGCGCAGGTCGGCGATGCGCAGGTGTCGGACAAGCATGCCAACTTTATCGTGAATCAGGGACAGGCGAGTGCCAGGGACGTGCTGGCCTTGATCCGGAAGGTCCGGGCGGCAGTGGCGAAAAAAACCGGTGTAAAGCTGGAGTTGGAACTCAAGGTTGTAGGACAGGCCTAGGACAGGAGCGTGATGGCAGACCGACGTGTACTGACAGACAAGCGGATCGGGGTGTTGATGGGCGGACAATCGTCCGAACGGGAAGTCTCGCTGCGTACCGGGCAGGCGGTTCACCAGTCGCTTCTCCGCCGGGGCTATCACGCCGTCG
>OMJA01000141.1 GCA_900299245.1 Nitrospiraceae bacterium
GTTCACCGGCCGCATCTGCCCCGCGCCCTGCGAGGCCGCCTGCACGCTCAACGTGAACGACGACGCCGTGGGCATCAAGTCGATCGAGCACGCGATCATCGACCGCGCCTGGGCCGAAGGCTGGGTCACGCCGCAGCCGGCCAAGCACAAGACCGGCAAAAAGGTCGCCGTCGTGGGCTCCGGCCCCGCTGGCATGGCCGCCGCGCAGCAACTGGCGCGCGTGGGCCATGACGTGACGCTGTTCGAGAAGAACGACCGCATCGGCGGCTTGCTGCGTTACGGCATCCCCGATTTCAAAATGGAAAAGTGGGTCATCGACCGCCGGCTGGAGCAGATGAAAGCCGAAGGGGTTGAATTCAAGACCGGCGTGACGATCGGGAAAGATCTTACCGGCGAACAGCTGCGCAAGCAGTTCGACGCCGTGGGATTGACGATGGGCGCCGAGCAGGCCCGCGAGCTGCCGATTCCCGGCCGCGAGCTGAAGGGCGTGCACCTCGCGATGGAATATCTCACCCAGCAGAATAAGCGGACGGCGGGTATCCCCATCACCGACGAACCCATCATTGCCAAAGGCAAGCGCGTCGTCGTCATCGGCGGCGGCGATACCGGATCCGACTGTGTCGGCACGGCGCACCGCCAGGGTTGCGCGGAAGTGCATCAGTTCGAGTTGCTGCCGGAGCCGCCTCCGTCCCGTTCGAGTTCGACCCCCTGGCCCCTCTGGCCGATGCAGCTACGGACGTCGCACGCGCACGAGGAAGGCTGCGACCGGCAGTGGAGCATCTCGACGACCAAGTTCACCGGCCACAACGGTCAGGTCACGAAGCTCCATGCGAACAAAGTGAAGTTTGAAGCGGGAAAGTTTGTGCCCATCCCCAACAGCGACTTCGACATGGATGCGGACCTCGTCTTGCTCGCCATGGGCTTCACCGGTCCGGTGAAGAACGGCCTGCTCGACAGCCTCGGCGTGAAGTACGACCAGCGCGGAGCCGTGTCGGTGGACGAAGGCTTCATGACCAACCTTGACGGAGTTTTCGCCGGCGGCGACACCAAGCGCGGCGCCTCACTCATTGTCTGGGCGATCGCCGAAGGCCGCAAAATGGCGGCAGGGATCAATCAGTATCTGAGCGCAGGCAAGTCGGCGAAGAAGGCCGTCTCGTAAGTCGGCCTGACGGTCAGCCGATCTTTTCTCGCTGGAGAAGGGAGGGGCCGATGAACCGACGAGCGAAGTCCCTGGTGCTCTGCGTCATGGGCTGCCTCTTGTCGGCATGTGCCGGCACTCTCCCGGAACCTCGACTTTCGGCATACGTACCGATTCCCGCGATCCAACCGGGTCTTCTCTCTACCACTCCAGCACCGCTTGATGTCGCCCTGGTGATCATCAATGATGCGGCGGGCAAGGATTCGGTGCCGCCGTTGTCCGACGAGGAACTCCGGCCTGTCCCGGAACTCTTTCGTGTCCGCATGGAGCGGGAGCTCCCAGTCAAAGTCGTGAAAGAGACGCTGGTCCGCGCCAACTCTGACCGAGCCGAAAACCTCTCCTGGAAACAGATTGCCAATGAGCAGGGCGTCGGGACGCTGTTGATCGCCGTTCTCTCGCATGTCGAGAAACGAAGCCAGGATAGTTTGCTGCTGGACGGGTCGCACGAAGGCGGGGGAGCAATGGGGACGGTGCTCGGGTCCGTGACGAGCGATTTCGCGCTGGTGGAACTGGCTCTGCTGGACACGAAGGCCGACCGGGTGCTTGCCCGCGCCGAGGGGCGGGGATGGGCGACGCTCGAAGAGATCGACAGCGGTCTCTCCTCCAACGTCTACCCGGCGATCCGGAAAGCGGGGCGAACGCAGCGCTACTTCCCGCCGCGCGAAGACCGGGACAAGCGCGCCGCATTGCGTTGGATCGCCGGAGAAGATGCCCTCAGCCAGGCGGTCGCGCATTTGAAAGAGAACTGGGGGCGGTGAAGAGAGGGTAGAATGGCGGCTGGTTAGTTTCTTGCCTCGTGCGGTTTGTCAGGCTACTCCCAGGAACCAATTCCGATCGACCATCGACTGAAGGTAGCTCTTGCCTGCTGTTGCCTTAGTGTAAGGGTAAGGCCATGGCGTGTAGTCGCTCAGTGCAGTAGGCTTCTACGTTGTTGTTGATGTCAGAAATGCAGAAGATTAGTTTGTAACGTTTAGTATGAGGTGAACAATGACCGGTGAAACCAATCCTATTGAAGAGCCGTCGTATGCCTGGCCTCAAAAGGGTGATCAGCTGATAAAAGCAGACAATGATTGGTGGTTTAATGCGAGCATAGATTGGTGGAATAAGGATTTTGGGATCTATGGTGATGGTTATAAGAAAGCTGCCGATCTTCTTGTCGATCACATCGTTGAAATCAGGAGTGGAGCCAGAAACCCAATCGATTACCTGATATTCCCGATAGCTTTTTTGTATCGACAGTACGTTGAACTGAAGCTCAAAGAGATAATTCGGCTCAGTAACGATATCAGTTTGGTTGAGGACAGGGCTCCTACGCACCATAAGCTTGATGAGTTGTGGAGCCGAGTAAGGACAATACTTGAGGAGGAATCGGTGTCGAGTGAAGATCTCAATGTAGTGGGATATTGCATAGCGGAACTAGTGGCAGTTGATCCCGCTTCAACAGCCTTTCGATATCCTTTCGATAAACAGGGGAAAGATAGTATCGGGCAGGAGCAAGTCCAGATTAATGTCAGAAATCTCAAAGAAACCATGACTAAGCTTGGGAATTTTTTTCTTGGCTGCTCAGAGGCGATGTATGTCAAGTTACAATATCTAGAAGAAATGAGAGGCTACTCCTCTTACTAGAATTTGGCGAGGGAAAGGTTCGGGGAGTCGTTGGACCTTCTATAAATGGCAATCGGCATGACAACTTCCGCAGAAAGCATTCAGCACGTTTCGCTGAGTAAAGAAAATAGTGCTAGGACTCATTGTGTCCTCTAGGCAGTCGAACATGAGCTCAACAGCTCGGCGATTTGTGAAGGCGTTGGTCGACAAGTTTCCTCAATTCCAACGACACCTGTGCGTGCTGCCTAACGGAGACTTCGAGGCGTATATTACGGCGCCTCGTACTTCCAAGGCCGGGGCGTTGGTGTGTCTGAGTCATGGATCTGATGTCTGCGTGAGGTTTGCTCTGCCGCGCGCGGTTTATGCCGTCGACTCCGCGAAGGAGTTGGTCACCATCGTGGAGCAACTCCTGCGTAACGAGCTTGTGTTCGTGGTGCTCTCTACACAGCGCAAATGGTCAGGAACGACTCTCTCAAAACGGAGTGACAGACCAGTTCAAGGTGCTGGCGAGAGCGCCCGGCTTATTTCATGGTCTGGAAAGTTCGATCGGTATATCCGGGCATCCCAAAAACGGAAAACCGGCCGGTCGGTTTAATCACATTGTTGAAGTGCCATAACTCTGGAGAAAACAGAATGACTCAACAGCAGTATCCCCGCAGTCCCAAATCCCTGCTCGGTGGCATTGCCCACCTGGGGCGCTTTATCGACAAGATTAAGCTCCGCAATGCCGGACAGATTCAGGATTACAACTACATCACGGTCGGGTTCGATAAATACCTGGTCGATTTTCTGGCGATCGATCCGAAGGCGTTTGAGCAAAAAGTCTTAGCCGGCGGGACGGATGAGCAGTTGCTCGCCTGGGTGGTGGCGAACGGCAAGCCGCATTCGCACGAGGAGATCGCCCAATGGTCGCAGGGGTTGCTGTCTTCAGGACCAAAAGATGACGCGACACGCGCGCGGTTTCAGGGCCGTCTCGACGAGATTGCAAAGAAGCGCGGCGTGCCGGTCAGTTCGCTCCCTCCTGCCTCAACCTGGGCGGATGCGATCGAACTCGACGAAGGAAGAATGTAGCAGGATGCTGAAAAAACCTGCCAGCGGCGGTCTCATCCGGCTGATTTTCTGAAAGTCTAGCGGCAGCTGTTCTGGCCACTGCGGCAAGACGGCGCGGTTGTAGCCATTTTGCTTCAGCTGTTTGGCAAAGCCGGGCATGCCCTGCTTGAGAAAATCAAAAAGACCGGCAAATCATCGGGCCAAATTGGTAATTCCTTGGCATCAAGGTTGCTGTGTGGTTAGGTATACATTCCGCGGGGGATGGGCCTTCGCGTGGACAACAGCTAGATGACTTATCAATGGAGGATCGAATGACGAAGTCTGTGGCGATGTTGATGGCAGTGGCTGTGTTTGCGGCCTATACGCAGGTATTTGCTCAGGCTCCTGCTGCTGAGCCGGCTCCGGCTCCGGCGGCGACCGCGCCGGCCGCTGCTCCTGCTCCTGCGGCGGAAGCGCCGAAGGCTGAGGGCGACAAGGAACAGCATGAGGAGAAGAAGGGCGACCGTCACGGCCGTGGCAAGAGCGATGAGCACCGGAAGGACGGCGAAAAGCGCGGCCATGGCAAGCATAAAGACAAGCATAAGGATGGCGAGAAGCACGGCGGTAAGCACAAGGACCGTGAGAAGCATGGCGAGAAGGATAAGCACGAAGAAGGCGACAAGCAGGAAAAGAATTAATCAGCCTTCCTGTCTTGTCAGGAGTACGGGTTGAAACGGCGGCCGGCTCGAAAGAGCCGGCCGCTTTTTATTTGTCGCAGAGTTGAGCGGGTAGACTTGTGTGAATGAGCGGGAGCTAGACCGTAGGGAGGGTCAGGAGCTTCTTCATTTCGCAATGCGCCATCACGACGTCGGGGGCGCGCTGCAGGGCTTCGTAGTAGCTGCGTTCAAATCCATCGCCCAGTTCGGAGGGGCGGATCATGCCGCGGACTTCCGTCAGGATCTGCGCCACATCCTCGGTGGTCAGATTGACCTCTTCGTCCAGCATTTCGTCGATGCGGACGACGACATTGGACAACGGATGCAGCCAGGTGAACCAGGGATCGTTCATGA
>OMJA01000142.1 GCA_900299245.1 Nitrospiraceae bacterium
AGTATCCGTACCGCCGGCCTGCAACGGTTGCAGATATTGCCCGAGCATATACAGATTTCCATAGAGCAGGCGTTGATTCAACAGCAGGTTGGTCTCATTGCTGGGCAGCGCCCGCTGGGTACCGGAGTTGCTCAATTGCTGAAGATAGTTGGGATCGGTGACAAAATTCACGTTCGCCCGCATCAGCAGTGTATCGGTAAACTGCTGCGTGTGCGTCCCGGCGATCAAGGCACGCGCCCGTTTGACATCCGAACTGGTCTGATCCACTCCCGTGACATTCGGCAACGCGGTCTGCTGCAGGTAACTCACATACCACTGCCCTCTGGATTTCCGGTCGATCACGTAGCGGTACTCGGCATCGGTCCCGTATCCGAGCTTGCTGTAGTACGACGGCGCGATGGTCAAATCCTGACTCGGATTGATCGCCCAGTAGAACGCGTCCTGAAGATGGGTACCGAAGCGGCTGTCATATCCAACTTGCGGAACCAGAAATCCGCTCCGCCGGTTCGACAAGGGATACGTGATCGTGGGGAACGGAACGACCGGCACATCCGCGACACAGAGCCAGGCGCCCTTCAATGCAAGCGAGTCCCCGACGTTAAGGTCCATATCGTCGAACTTGAACCGCCAGGCCGGCATTTCCCCGTCCTGGGCATCACAATTCGTAATCTGCCCTTCCTTCACTCGATAGTGATATTCGGAGAACCGCTGCAGCAGGCGCCCACTCACCAGCGTATTAGACTGCGGGACATACAGCTGCCCATGGGTGATGACGCCGGCTTCGGTATTCACGTTGAAATCCATCCGCTCCGTCGTCACATCGGCCTGCGGATCGGTCAAATGAACATGGCCTGTTGCATGGACGACGCCGGATAAGGCCTCGATCGTGACATGATCCGCCGTCAGGCGCATGGTGCCCTGCAGAATCACGACGGCACCATCGGCTTCATACACGTCTTGATCCTGGCGATAGTCGATTCGATTGGCCGTTACATCGAGAGGAAGCGATCCGGAGGAAGACGCGCCCGACGCCACGGACTTCGATTTCGCCCAGGCCATCCCCGGCAGGCAGAGCAGCAGCACCGCGAGGAACACACACAGGTTGTCGGCTATGCGTGACCGTCCACTCGCCATGCTAACCCCTGAGCGGAGACACGCCACAGCCACGGACCAATGCTTTCACTTCGCCCACCAGCATGAGCGATCCTGTCACGCAAATCAGATCCTGTGGGCCGGCACAGGTCCTGGCCAGCGCCAGAGCCTCGGCTGCATTCGGCGCCACATGACAGCGCCGAAAGCGGGATCCGATCGTGTTCTGTAATTCCAACGCCGTCGCCGACCGGGCCATGTCCGCCTGTGTCAGTACGGCTTCGGTCACCAGCCCGCAGAGCGGCTCAACAAAACCGGCAGGATCCTTATCGCGCATCATGCCCAGGACGAGAATCACCCGGGCCTCCGGTCGTAAAGCGCGCCATTCCGTCAAATACTCGGCCAAGACGAGTGCCGCTGCGGGATTGTGGGCTCCGTCCAGCACCAGATCCGGTCCCCGCTCCAGAACTTCCAGCCGCCCTTCCCAGGGCACCGCCTGCAACCCCCGCCGCACCGCCGTCTCATCCACCGTGATTCCGCCGCCCCCGGCCGCTTCGAGCAACGCCACCGCACAGGCCGCATTATCCAGCTGATGGCGTCCGGCCAGGGCACAGGTCAATCCGTCGAGACGCCGGGAGCGGCTGTGAAACGAAAAGGCTTCAGACCCGAGCCCGACCGCCTGAAAATCCTGCCCCAGCCGCATGAGCGGCGCTCCGCGATCCGCCGCCGTGGTCCGGATCACATCCCAGGCCGGCCCGTCGATGCGGCCGACGACAACCGGCACCCCCGGTTTGATGATCCCGGCTTTTTCAAATCCGATCGCTGCTTCAGTCGCGCCGAGATATTCCTGATGATCCAATGCAATCGTGGTAATCGCGCAGGCCTCCGGGTCCACGACATTCGTCGCATCGAACCGCCCGCCCAGCCCGACCTCCAATACCGCCGCCTCGACTCCGGACTCGGCAAAATGGAGGAACGCCATCGCCGTGTTCAGCTCAAAGAACGTCGGCGTCAAACCGGACGGTACGATCGCCCGGAGCCGCTCCGTTATTTCCGCCACCTGCGCTTCGGCGATCATGACCTGGTTGACGCGGATCCGTTCCCGGAAATCGACGAGATGCGGAGACGTATACAACCCCACCCGATATCCCGCCGCCTGCAGCATGGACGCCGTCATCGCCGCGGTCGAACCTTTGCCGTTGGTGCCGCCGATGTGCAGGCTCTTGAATCGCCGCTCGGGATTGCCGAGCCGGCCCAGAAGCGTCCGCATAGTCTCAAGCCCCAGCTTGATCCCGTGTTTCTGAAGCCCGTAGAGATACTCAATGGCGGATGAATAGGTCATGAACTGGGCCGGGCAGGATGCGCCGCACTAGAAATGGGCGACGAGGGTGCTGAGCGTTTCTTTCAACTGTTTGCGTTCGACGATCATGTCGATCATGCCATGTTCAAGGAGAAACTCCGCCCGCTGAAACTGATCGGGCAATTGTTGCTTGATCGTCTGCTCGATGACGCGGGGACCGGCGAACCCGATCAGGGCCTTCGGCTCCGCGATGATGACATCGCCCAGCATGGCAATGCTCGCCGTCACGCCGCCGAAGGTCGGATCGGCCAGGATGGAGATGAACGGCAACTTGGCCTCACCGAGCTTCGCCACGGCGGTCGAGGTTTTCGCCATCTGCATCAACGAGAGAATGCCCTCCTGCATCCGCGCGCCGCCCGAGGCCGTCACCAGCACGACGGGGAGCTTCTTTTCCAACGCGCGATCGATCGCCCGGCAAAACTTCTCCCCGACGACCGACCCCATGCTCCCGCCCATGAAACTGAAATCAAACACACAGAACACCACCGGCCGCCCCTCGACCAGCCCTTCGCCGATCATCAAGGCATCCTTGCGCCCGGTTTTTTCCTGTTGGGCCTTCACCCGGTCTTTATAGGATTTCGTATCGTGAAACGTCAGGGGATCCTGCGCTTCCAACTGCGCGTCCCATTCCTTGAACGTCCCGAGATCGACGAGCAGCGCGATCCGCTCCATCACGGAGATCGGAAAATGATAATCGCACTTCGGACAGACCTTGTTGTTGCGATCGACTTCCTTGCGATAGACGATTTCACGGCAGTGGTTGCACTTGAGCCACATGCCCTCGGCACCTTTGGACCGCGGCGGCACGTCGGAGCCGGTCGGTTTCTGTTTTTTAAACCAGGCCATAATCGTATCCTCTTCGCTGAACCCATCCCTGAAGGACATCCGCGCGGCGCATCCGCCGCACGGGGTTGCAGAATAGCATAGCCATCGAAATGACGCACGCGCAATTCAACGGGAGACGCATCGGGAGGAAGAGGCGCTAGAGTCCGTCCGGAGAGAGGATCAATCGATACAACATCCACAACCCGAGTCCCACGCTTCCGAGACTGGCGACCCCCTGCACGGCGAAAAACGCCCGCTGTCCGAGCACGCGTGAATAGATCACCGGCACACTCAGAGTCAGCCCGATCACCAGCATGCCGGCGATCGAACCGAAACCGAAGACCGCGATGTAGAGCAGCCCCTGGCCGATTCCGCTGGTGTTCGACACGATCACCAGCATCAGCGCCGCGGATCCGGCGACACCATGGGCCATCCCGATCAAAAGCGGCCGGAGCGACTGCCTGGCCCAATGAGGATGGGCATGGTCCTCGCGCCGGTGATGACTGTGCAGATGCACATGCGGCTCGCCGTCATGCACGTGACGATGCAGATGCCAGCGCTCACGGAACAACTTGAGCGCCAGCGTGCCGCCGAGCACGACGAGCAGGAGTCCCACGCCGCTTTCGGCCAACAAGGCAAACGGCTCCGGAATGTGCACACCCAAGACCAGCACCACGGCTCCGACCAGCATCAGCGTCAGCGTATGGCCCACCCCCCACCAGAAGCCCACGAGACCGGAGGCCCGCATGGAGGGACGCTCGGCCAGGACGGTGGAGACCGCGGCTAGATGGTCCGCGTCGAGCGCATGGCGCAGCCCCAGGAGAAACCCGACGCTGAGAAAAGTAAGGAGGTTCGATTCAAGCATGGAGGCCCCTTATGAGGGGGCGGGACAAGGATCTCGGTTGTGCGGACAGAAGATCACCCGCCACGGGCATGCATTTCCAGGTGAGGATCGCCGCGGAGTTGATCGATCCCGATCAACTTGCCGTTCCGCAATCCGACCGCTTCCAACGCCTTGCGGGATTCAGCGCCTCGATCGCGCCGGGCCTGCCACCCTTCACTGATCAATTCACGCATCCGGTCCGGGCTTGCGCCGGCTCGCATGGGTTGGCGGAGGTCGGTTCCTTTCGACGCATAGAGACACAAGTACCACATGCCGTCCGCGGTCACGCGGCTCCGGTCGCAGGTCGAACAGAACGGCTGCGTGGTCGACGCGATGATACCGAACGTCGTCCCGTCCGGCAGAAGAAACCGCTGAGCCGGCGCGGTCCCGCGCCCCGGCAGCGGAACGATCGGACCATAGTGCTGCGCCAGGGCTTCGAGGATCGCCGCCTGCGACAGCACCTTCTCCATCGCCCAGTCATTGGCGCCGCCGACATCCATATACTCGATGAATCGGACCTCGGCCCGATAGTGTTTTGCAAACTCGATCAGCGCCACCAGTTCGTCGTCGTTGAAGCCACGAATGGCAACCGTGTCGAGCTTGAGCCCGGTGAACCCGGCCCGTCCGACCGATTCAATGCCTTCGATGACGCGTGCAAATTCATCCCGGCGCGTCAACTGCCGGAACCGCTCAGGCCGCAGCGTATCCAGACTGACCGTCACACGATGCAGCCCGGCTTCATACAACTCCTGCGCATTATCCGCGAGCAGAATCCCGTTCGTGGTGAGCGCAATCTCGGAAATCCGCCGGTCTTGCAAAAGTAGCCGGACCAGCCTGGACAAGTCCCGGCGCAGCAACGGCTCCCCGCCGGTCAGCCGGACCTTGTCGACGCCGAGATCGGCGAAGTATCCAGTCAGCGTCGCCATTTCCTCGAAGCTCAACACATCTTCGCGCGGCAGCCAGACGTAGTCTTCTTCCGGCATGCAGTACTGGCAACGCAGGTTACAGCGATCCGTCACGGAAAGCCGTAAACTACCCAGCGGCCGGTCGTGGGCATCCATCACCTTCGAAGCAGACAAACTGTCAGGCACTAGCGACATGGTGTGACTCGTCACCCGTTACGCACGACAGACTAGGGATGCTCTTCGACCCACACCTCCCCTTCGGGAGTATGTTCGAGTTTCCAAATGGGAGTGATCTGCTTCAGCTCATCGATGGCCCACTTGCAGGCCTGGAACGCTTCCGCCCGATGCTCGGCGCCGGCGATGATCAGGACGATATTCTCTCCGATCGTAATTTCGCCGTACCGGTGGATGATCAAGAGTTCCAGAATGCCGAAATCCTTGAGCGCCCGCTCGCGGATCTCGCGCAGCTTCTTCTCCGCCATCCCCGCGTAATGTTCAAAGGTGATGCTGTCGACATCCCGGCCCTTCGAGCGATCGCGGGCAATCCCCAGAAACGTCGCAATCCCGCCGATCCGCTTCGACCGTCGCTTGACCCGCTCAAGCTCCTGATCGATGGAGAAATTCTCCCGCTGCACCCGAACGAGCATCTCATCACTGTGAGGCTGCACGTCGCTCATACAGTGTCTCCTCCGAAAATCATCATTTGTATTACAGGATGTTCAAACTGGCTGCCCAGCGAGGCCGCAGCAAGCGAAGGGGCGAGGCGTACACTGGTCGGTACGTCGAGTCCCTGAGCGACGCGAGAACGAAGCTGGCGGTCAGTTTCAACATCCTGGGGTGATCCACCTGCGAAGGGAGGGAGCAGCGCAATCTCGTCGCCGTCCCGGATTTCCGTTTCCTCGTGGGCAATCTCCTGATTGACCGACACCAGGACTTTCTTCTTATGGATGAGTTCCCCGATCTGCGGATAGCCGCCATCGAGAAGCTCAACCAAATCTTTTACTCTCCGCCCGTTCGTCAATGCCAGCGAGAGGGATCCCTGATTCCCCGCCAGCATCTTCGTCATGCCGAATAGCTTGATCGTGACCATGATGGCTCAGCCAGGCCTCGTATAGGTACCCGATTTGCCGCCGGACTTTGCGAGCAGACAGACATCGGTAAAGCTCATGCCACGGTCGATCGCCTTACACATGTCATAGATCGTGAGCGCCGCCACGGAAGCCGCCGTCATCGCCTCCATCTCCACGCCGGTTTGCCCGGTCGTTTTAACGGTCGCGTATATATGGATGGCGCAGAGGCCGTCCTGGTTCGGCTGGGATTCTTCTTTGAAGGAGATATCGACGCTGGTAATCAGGAGAGGGTGGCACATGGGAATGAGGTCGGGCGTTTTCTTCGCCCCCATCACCCCGGCAACCTGGGCCACAGCCAGCACATCGCCTTTGGCGATCTTCCCGCGCTGGATCTTCTCCAGCGTGGCAGGCAGCATGAGGACGGTCGCCTGCG
>OMJA01000143.1 GCA_900299245.1 Nitrospiraceae bacterium
ATCAACGGAATCCTCAAGCGGGGCGGCTTGCGCCAACGGCTGGAAGTCAAACTGTTCGGGGCCGGTAAAATCTACGAAGGCAATATCGATGTCGGGGCGAGAAATACCGAGTGGGTCCTGAACTATCTGAAGGCCGAAGGGTTCGCCATCGCCAGCAGCAATCTGGGAGACGTCTATCCGCGCAAAGTCTACTATTTTACGGATTCCGGACGAGTCCTGATGAAGAAGATCGAGCGGATCAAGAACCGGACGATCTATGACCGGGAAACCCAGTATCAACAACACCTGCGACAGGAGCAGGAGGAGCAGCAAAGCGACGTCACCTTATTCTGACGTCCTTAGATATCTGTGGAACCTATAGAGATTCTGTGTTCGATTCGGTGAGGTGAGAAATGGGAAAGATCCGCGTGCTGACAGTCGATGATTCGGCGCTGATGCGACAGGTTTTGGCTCAACTCCTGTCCAGAGATCCTGACATTGAGGTGATCGGAGCCGCTCCGGATCCCTATGTCGCCCGGGAAAAGATCAAGGCGCTCAATCCCGACGTGATTACCCTTGATGTTGAGATGCCAAAAATGGACGGCCTGACGTTTCTGGAGAAACTCATGCGCGGGCGCCCCATGCCCGTCGTCATGGTCAGTTCGCTCACGGAGGCCGGATGCCAAACGACATTGCGCGCGCTCGAATTAGGGGCCGTGGACTTCATCACCAAACCGAAGATCGATCTGCAGGAGGGCATGGAAGGGCAGGCGCAGGATCTCATCGCCAAAATCAAAGCCGCGGCGCTAGCGAAAGTCCGTGGCGGCAAACCGGCTGGTCTCAGTACAGCCCCCAGAGCAACGCCGCTGACGTCCTCTGCCATGATCAAAACGACCGACATGATCATCGCGATCGGCTCTTCGACCGGCGGTACGGAAGCGGTCAAAGATGTGCTTGAAGTGCTCCCGCCGAATACGCCGCCCATTATCATTACCCAACACATGCCGGAGCGGTTCACCAAGTCCTGGGCCGATCGCATGAACCAACTTTGTCGGATATCCGTCAAGGAAGCTCAGGACGGGGATAGCGTCCTTCCCGGACATGCGCTTGTGGCGCCGGGGAATTATCACATGACGCTTGTGAGAAACGGCGCGCGCTACTCAGTGCACATCGATCAAAATCCCCCGGTCAACCGGCATCGCCCTTCCGTCGATGTCATGTTCGATTCCGTGGCCCGCTACGCCGGTGGCAATTCTGTCGGTGTGATCCTGACCGGCATGGGCGGCGACGGAGCCAAAGGCATGCTGGCCATGAAACAGGCCGGAGCCCACACCATTGCTCAGGATGAAGCCAGTTGTGTCGTGTTCGGAATGCCCAAGGAAGCCATTAAATTGGGCGGCGTCGACAAGATTCTGCCGCTGGCAGATATCCCAGGCGCCGTCCTGACGCACGTATCTCGTCATTCTTAATTTTGGAGGTTGTATGCAGATCGCTCACCGCACCCACCGTACCGCAGATGTGCTGGATCTCGTCGGTCAATTCAATTTCGGCGCACGGAAAGATTTCACGGCCGCTCTCGATAAGTTGAAGCAGGGACACAGCACGCATATTCTGTTCAACGTCAAACAGGTCACCTTCGTCGATAGCGCGGCAATCGGGCTGCTTGCACTCGCAGCCCAGCAATTCAAAGGGCAGAACCGGCGGCTCGGAATCGTAGGGGCGCAAGGCACCGTCAAACAGGTATTCGATCTGGCCCATATCGGAAAGCTGATTCCGCTCTTCCTCACCGAGGATGCGGCATTAAATGCCAAAGCGGCGTAATCACCGGGGGGCGCCACACACTCATTCATAGTCATATTAAAGGAGACTACGATGCAGATTAAAGAACGTCCTATTCCCAATGCCGTCATTCTCGAACTGAACGGCGATCTGACCTATGCCCATCGAGACCTCTTTAAAGCATCGGTGGAAGCGGTGCGGCAAAAGGGCTGCCGACATTTGATCTTGAATATGGCCGAGGTGCGCTTCGTCGACAGCTCAGGCCTGGGGTTGCTGGCGCTGGTTTCACAAAATTTCAAACTCAACCAGGGAAAAGTCAGCATGCTCAGACCCCAAAGCTATGTTCGGGAAATTCTTGGTCTGGCGAATATTCCGAAACTGATTCCCGTCTTCGACAACGAGCAGGACGCCGTCAACGGGAAGGCCCAGGCCGCGTAAACTGAGGTGCTATGAAGCCTGATATCCCCGCGACAGCGCCGGCCACACACGCGCCACCCAGTACCGCGACGATCCTGCTGGTCGACGACGAGCCAGTCAGCCGTCTGAGCATGGCCGCCCGGTTGAAACGGATGGGGCTTCGCGTGCTTGAAGCCAGCAACGGGAAAGACGGCCTCGAGATTCTCCGGCGGGAGCGTCCCGATCTGACAATCCTGGATTGGATCATACCGGAAATGGACGGACCGACGGTGTGCGAACAGGTCCGGCTGGACCCGGATATTCTCTCCAGCCAGATCATCCTCATGACGTCCCATGACCAGCCGGAACAAATCGCCGAGGGCCTGGCACGCGGCGCCGACGACTTTCTGAGCAAATCCGCCAGCAAACAGGAAATCCTGGCCAGAGTCCAATCCGGATTACGCGCAGCCTCCCTGCTGCAAAGTATCGAACGCACCCGCGACCAGCTCCGGGAAAAGCAGGAACAGTTGGAAGCGGAACTTCGTTCAGCCGCGAAGTATATGCAATCCCTGCTTCCCGTCGCAGGCGAGATCGCTCCCGGTATTCAGATGTCCTGGACCTACCGACCCTCCCTCGCACTCGGAGGCGACCTGTTTCATTGCACACAGTGGAGCGACCAGTCGATTCTCTTCTATATGCTCGATGCGTCAGGTCATGGCGTCGCGCCTGCCTTGCGCGCCGCGTCTCTCTCAACTTTTCTTCGCCCCGATAATCTCCGCCACTATATGACGACCTGTAACCCTGCGGACATGCTGGCGGAAGCAAACCATCAGTATCCGCTCACGGAGGACGGCAGCTACTTCACCATCTGGGTGGGGTGTTACGATTGCCGCACCCGGTTGCTGAGTTATTCGACAGCTGGTCATGGCGGGGCGCTCATCCAACGCCGGATCGGCACAGTCGAATGGCTGACTCACGCCCACCTTCCTCTCGGATTTGAACCCGACAGTACGTACGAGAGCGTCACCATCGAAATCGAACCCGGCGATCGCGTCCTCCTCATGAGCGATGGCATCTACGAGGCGCCGGCTGCTACCGGTGAAATCTGGGGGCCACAGCGTCTGACCGCTGCGCTCGAAACACATCGCACCTCGCCCCTCGGCACTGTCCTCCCGTCGCTGATGGCAGAAGCTGAACGATGGCATGGGGCTCCGATCTTCCCCGACGATGCGGCGTTGCTTGGCTTGGAGTTTCGATCATGAGCACCGAACCCGTGTTCAATCTTGCGGAGGCCCTCGCCCGCGTCGACGAGGATGCGGACCTCTTTCAGACCCTGGCCGAGCTGTTCATCGAGCAGGCACCTCAGGATATGGCCGCGACGCAAGCCGCCTTGGATGCCGCCGATGCCGCGGCGCTGGCGCGAGCCGCGCATCGGATGAAAGGGGCGATTTTGCAATTCTCCGCCCATCGACTGTTTGAAGCGACTACGCAGTTGGAAGCGCTCGGCAAAGCCGGCGACTTAGCCGGCGCGAAACCGGTCTGTGCCATGGTCGCCCAGGAATTGAATACACTTGTGAGCGCACTCAACGAATACGTGGCGCACAGGCCTGCTGCATGAACACCACAACTCCGTCCTGCACCGTACTGATCGTAGACCCCTGTCGGGATACACAGGCCCAGATTCTGGATCATGTCCAGAGCCGGGGGTTCTCCGTCATCTCAGCCCAGGATGCGACAGTCGCACTCTCGACCATCGAACTGACCCGCCCGGATATTGTGCTCACGGACTCCTTCTATCCCGACGGGGCCGGGCTGACCTTGACCAAAACAATCCGCTCCAGACACATGCCCTGTCCGGTGATCGTTATGGGCGAGCATCGTTCGGAACAGGCCGTGATCCATGCCCTCAGAGCCGGTGCCGTCGACTTCATACAGAAGCCCATCGGGGTTGAAGAACTGGCGAACGCGCTCCAACGTGCCCGCAATCTTCTCCTGCCGGACTTATGGAATACGCCAGGCGTGAAGCGCTCCAGCTACGCTCTGACGATCGACTCGGATCCCGATCATATTCCCGGTGTGGTGTCCTGGCTGATCAGAGCCACTGCCGCGTCCCTGTCTGACACGACTCAATTGCATCTTCGAGGCACGCTTCAAGAGCTACTCTTGAATGCAGTCGAGCATGGCAACTTGGAATTGTCCTATCAAATCAAGCAGAAGGCCATCGAACAGAATCGCTTGAGTCAGCTGATGCGGGAACGCCTGGCACAACCGCTGCTGGCTCAGCGTACGGTCGCCGTTCAGGTACAGTGCAATCGCGAGGAGGGCATCCTGGAATACCAGATCACCGATCAGGGCAAAGGATTCCAATGGAAAACGCTGCTCCATCGGGCCGGATCAGCCTGCCATGAGGGAGATTCCAACGGCCGTGGAATATTCCTGGCTCGATCCTTTTTCCCCAGTCTCCGCTACAATACCCGCGGCAACGAAGTCACCTTTCAGGTTCCGATTCACTGACGAATCCGGCCGCCAACGATCCGACTGCTCGCAACACTCTCTTCAGCATCGTTCTCGCAACACCAGGCTTCAACAGAGAAGCCCGGCGCCGATGATTCCGTTCCCGCATCTCCGCCATCGCCTACGGTTACCTGCGCAGCGCGAGTTAACGAGGAGTTAACCTATCGGTGATCCGGCTGGAATAGTCCGGCGGTACAGTCCACCTAGACGAGGAGCCAACAGCCCAGGCTCCGAGAAAGGCGGACTATGGCACACAATCCTTGGCTTTTTATCGGACTGATTTCAGTGAGTCTCGCAGTCCCGCTTGCCTGCGCTCTGCACACGCTCCTCCGGATGAAACACACCCGGTTCGTCCCTCTCATTCGAAGACAAGACCGTCAGGGAAACGCGCATATCCTGACATGCCCGATTGATACCGCGGTGAATGATGTTTTAACAGGGAGGAAAAGATGGTCACCATCAGTCAACTCATGACACGGCATCTCGTGCAAATCGAAGCCGGCACGTCTGCGATCGAAGCGGCGAAGTTGATGGGAACGCACAAGGTCGGCAGCGTTTTTGTCACAAAGAACCAGCGCTATATCGGCATCGTCACGGAGCCGGATATCGTGCGGAAAGTGGTCGGGGCCGAGCGGGTGCCGTATTACATCCCGGTTGAAGAGATCATGAGCAGCCCGATCGTCGGCATCGATGAGCAGCGGCCCATCACAGAAGCCGCCGACCTCATGGAGCAGCATGGCACCAGACATCTGGCCGTCTTCAGGGAAGGCGCCGTCGTGGGCATCCTGTCAGTCAGAGATTTGCTGCACCCGGTTTCAATCGACGAGTTCTAGATGAACCATGAAGGAGAGAGATTGATGACGCAACTGATCGGTGAGGGCCTGATCGTCGGGGTTCAGGGGCTGGTGGCTATCGGACTTGTTCTGTTCATCCAATCGCTCTGGCGAGATGTCGTTCTACTCTTTTCGGGAAAGGACTGTGAATGATCGGCAACACTGCAACGAGTGAATCTTGGATTCGCCTGCCGCAACTCCGGCAGGTGTTCGCATCCTCGGAACTGACGACACTCTGGGAGAAAGGGACACAGGCCGTCCTCAGTCTCCTCATCGTCACCATTCTCGTAGGGTTGGCCGGCGGCGTGGTCAAAACGTTCATCGACCTTCGCCTGTTGCTGACCGCAGACATCGACCTCGGACTCCGGCATCTCATCGTCAATACACTTATGCTGCTGGCGGTTGTGGAGGTTCTGAAAACCACGCTGGCGTACTTTTCTGAAGGCCGGGTGCGCGTGACCTTTATCGTCGACACCGTCCTGGTGGTCATGCTGACGGAAGTGATTTCGCAGTGGTTCACAGGCGGAGACTGGCAGAAGCTTTCGATCCTGGCGGTGATCCTCATGACACTCGGAGTGATCCGGGTCCTGGCCGTCCGGTTCAGCCCGGCGCCACCGGGCCATGCCTCACCAGCGCAAACCATAGCCCCGATCTTCTCATCATCACACTAGGAGGTCTGTATGCCGAGTCATGCTGTATTGGACGAACTTCATGCCCCTCACATAGCGACCGAAACCCTCGAACAGGCGATTCTTCGACACATCGACGAGCAGGCCGTGATCGGCCTGGATACCCTGGTTATCCTCCTCTCGGAATACAGTTGGAGCCAGATCTTTCATGTGGTCGACCGTTTGGCCCGTAGCGGGCAGATTACCCTGCGCCGGCACCGCTCCGAATACACACTCTTCTCGACCCACTACGCCGCCTAGCCAGCTCTTCTCGGCACCTCTCCCATCTGTTACCTCACCGAGCACGGACCACCGGTCTGGCGTCCACACGGCATCATGCCGTCCGGACACCGGATCTCAATGCGCGTACGAAGATATGTATAGGAGGAGTTAGCGGCTGATGGCTTGCGGTTGCGGAGCTTCGGCAAGTTGGATATTGACCCGGACGACGCCGGCATTCAGATTGCGATAGGGATAATCCTGCGTGATTTGTGGCAGCGCGTCGGCATCGGCCTGTTTCGTGATGACCGAGAGGGCTGGCACATACCGGCCTGGGGCCACCTTGACGCCAATGAGCTTAGCGCCCGGTTCGATCACAACATGGTCGCCGATTTCCGTGCGAAACACGAGGGCTTGCATGCCGACAAATGTATCGTCGCCGACTTTCGCCGGCCCATGGACTTGCGATTGATGGGCGAGTGATACCCGATCCCCGACGTAGACGGAGTATTTTTTGCCGCCGACCTCGACTTCGTTCTCCGGCAATTCATGATCGCCTTCAAACGTTTCCAGGCCGTGCACGACGACACCGTCCTGAACATTACTTTGATTGCCGATATGAATATGCTGGCCTTCGTCGCCCCTGACCGACGCGGCCGGCGCCACGAACACCTGATCTCCCAACGTGACCGATCCGATCACCATCGCGAGCGGGTGGATGCGGGTCAACTTTCCGATGACCGGGGCCTCAATGTCCGGCATGAAGGTCGTTTTGACGCTCGGCCCGACGTATCCCACCAGCAATAAACTGCCAAGAATCAGATTCAGGGCAACAGAGAACGTCATTGTGCGATTCATCGTCCGCTCCAATAATGGGGATACAGGGTTTCAGAATAACCGAAGGCCTTCATCCTGTCCAGCCGGGATCCTGTTCCGCACAGCCGATCGGGGGAGACCTTAGCCTGGCTGACTTGCCGGCGGCGTCATATGCCGGACGATTTTTCCTTCGACCATGTAGATTACCAATTCACCGATATTGGTGGCATGGTCTGCGATGCGCTCAATGTACTTGCCGATAAACGTGAGGCGAATGGCCCGGGTAATCGTTGAGGGATTTTCCAGCATAAATGAGACCAGTTCGCGGAAGAGCTGATGCGTGAGATCATCAACGAAATCATCGTCCGCACAGACCTTCCGCGCCAACGCGGCGTCCTGCCGCACAAAGGCGTCCAGCGCTTCGCGCACCATGGTCATCGTCCACGCCGCCATGCGTGGAAGATCCATGTAGGGTTTGAGCTGCGGCTCTTCGTTGAGCTCGATCACACGCTCGCAGATATTCTCGGCGAGATCACTCATACGCTCGAGTTCGGTCGAGATCTTCATCGCCGTGGTCACGAACCGAAGGTCTCCCGCTGCCGGCGCCTGCAAGGCAAGCAGACGAATGCAGGTCTCATCGATCTCCACGTCGAACCGATTGACCTGCTTGTCCCGTTCGATGACCTGCGAAGCGAGATTCGCATCGCGCTCGATGAGCGCCTTGATAGCACGTTCGATCTGCTCTTCAACCAGGGCTCCCATCCGGAGCAATTGCGTCTTCAGATCAGCGAGTTCCTGATCGATATGTCGTTGCATGATGCGTACTCCTGCCTCTCACCCGAATCGGCCGGTAATATATTCTTCCGTCAGCTTCACGGTGGGATTGGTAAAGATCGTCTCTGTTCGATCGTACTCCACGACCCGCCCCTCATACATAAAGGCCGTGTAGTCGGACACCCTGGCCGCCTGTTGCATATTATGGGTGACGATGACGATGGCCACCTTCTGTTTTAACTCCGTGACCAACTCCTCGATCCTCGATGTCGCCGTGGGGTCAAGCGCCGACGTCGGTTCGTCAAATAAGAGCAATTCCGGGCTCGTCGCCAGCGCGCGCGCGATACACAATCGTTGTTGCTGGCCGCCAGAAATATTGAGCGCCGACGCCTGCAGCCGGTCTTTCACTTCTCCCCATAACGCCGCTTCCCGTAGTGCGCGCTCCACCACCGCGTCCAGCTCGCTCCGATTGGACACATCCCGAATGCGCAGACCGTAGGCCACATTTTCATAGATGGACTTGGGGAACGGGTTGGGTTTTTGAAAGACCATCCCGATCCGCATGCGGACTTCGATCGGATCGACCTCCGGCCCCACGATGTTGACACGATCTGGATACAGCGTGACCTCCCCCTCATACCGGTTGCCGGGATATAAGTCATGCATGCGGTTGAGGCAGCGCAAATAGGTCGTCTTGCCGCAGCCGGACGGGCCGATCAGTGCGGTGACGCAGCGATCATAAATCGGCAGCGTAATGCCGTGCAGCGCCTGAGCCTGGCCATAAAAGAAATTGAGGCCGCGCGCTTCCGCTTTCAACACCGTTTGCGAGGCGTCCATCGCTTTCATCACATCACCAATGAATCCGTTTTCTGAATCTCGCCCGAATGACGATCGCTACCGCATTCATCACTACAGTCATCGCCAATAAGATCAGTCCGGCAGCCGCGGCGTTCACATGAAACTCCTCCTGCGGCCGGGACACCCAATTAAACATCTGGATCGGCATCACCGTGAACGGATCGAACAGCCACTGAAACGAGACATACGGGAAATTATCCTGCCAGGGCGGGTGGGGGAGAAAGGCAATGAACGACAGGGCGCCGACCGTGATCAAGGGTGCGGTCTCACCGACGGCCCGGGAGAGGGCCAGAATCATGCCCGTCAGCATGCCCCCCATGGAATAGGGGACGACATGATCCCGTACCGTCTGCCACTTCGTGGCGCCGAGCGCATAGGCAGCTTCCCGAACATAGGGCGGCACCGCCAGGATCGCTTCGCGGGTCGCAATAATGACCATCGGTAGAATCAACATCCCCAACGTCAGACCTGCCGTTAGAAAGCTTTGTCCAAGACGAAACTGATAGACCAGCAGTCCCAGCGCCATCAGGCCATAGACAATCGACGGTACACCGGCCAGATTGGCGATGTTGATTTCGATCAACTCGGTGGCCCAGTTTTTCGGTGCGTATTCTTCCAGATAGATGGCCGCGCCGACACCCAGGGGAATGGCCGCCATCGCCGTCACCAGCATCACGAGAATGGTTCCGACCCACGCACTCACGATACCGGCTTGAGCCGGAAATCTGGAGGGAAAAGACGTCAAAAACTGCCAGGACAAGCGGGACAATCCGTCGAACATCAACTGTCCGACCAGCACCAGTAACACCAGCAGAGCCGCCGTCATGACCATGAGGCCCTCGAAGGCGAAGAACCGGTCCAGCGCTTTGCGTCTCGCGATTTTCTGTTGGATCGGCGTCACGTCAATACACCTGTCTATAGCGTTTTTTCAGGACATGGCCCGCGATATTAAACAGCAGCGTCAGCAGTAAGAGCATCAGTCCGGTCGCAAAGATCGTCTGATAGGCCACACTGCCATGTGGCACATCACCCAGGCTCACTTGGACAATGTACGCCGTCATGGTGGCCGCCGGCTCCAGAGGATTCAGTGTGAGCGTCGGTTGCATGCCGGCCGCGATCGCGACGACCATCGTTTCTCCGATAGCCCGTGAAACGCCGAGGACGTAGGCCGCGGTGATACCCGACAGGGCGGAGGGAAACACGACGCGCAACGCCGTTTGCATCCGCGTGGCGCCGAGCGCGAAGGCTCCCTCACGAAGATGCGTCGGCACCGCACGCATGGCATCTTCACTGACCGAACTGACATAGGGCACGATCATCATGCCGATGACCAAGCCGGCACTCAGCATGTTGAACCCAGGGAGACCGGGCCAGAGTTGCTGCAGAGCGGGCGTGACGAAGAGCAGTGCGAAATATCCGTACACAACGGTCGGCACCGCGCTCAACAGTTCAAGCGCAGGCTTGACGAATTCCCGCACGCTTCTCGACGCATATTCGCTCAAGTAGATCGCAATGAGACTGCCCATGGGAATCGCGACGAGCAGCGCCACTATCGTGGTGACAAGCGTGCCCGTCACCAGGGGAAGAATCCCGTAATGCGCATCGGCAAAGAGGGGAGTCCATTGACGATCGGTTAGAAAGTCGATGATCGAGATCTGGCTGAAGAACTGAAATGATTCATAGGACAGGATCCCCACAATCCCCAGCGTAATCGCCACCGAGGTCAGCGCGGCCAGCTGGAGCAGCGACTCGATCGCTCGCTCCTTCAGTCGGAACCTGAGTCTGGGCGAGACACCGGAGAGCGCATCCTTCTTCTCGACCGGCATGTCCGCGACATTCACTCCCATGATATTCAATCCTCTACAGTTTCGCTTCGCGCCGAAGCAGGTCTTCAATCTTCATCCCGATCATCGAGCCCCCTTGAAACGCGGTGCCGTACCGTCCGTTCTTGAAATGCTCACCAGCCAAGGCATACGCCTGCGGCGGCAGGGGCACATATTTCACTTGCGGAGCCAGCACAGGCACTTGCGCCAGATAAAACTCGACAAACTTCTTCACGTCCGGCCTGGCTACCGACTTCGTACTGACATAGATAAACAACGGACGAGACAACGGTTGATAGGACCCGTTTTCGACCGTCTCGCGCGACGGACTTACCGGCCCATGCCCGCCGTCGACCGACACGGCTTTCAATCGTTTTTTGTTCGGTTCGTAATAGGCGAAGGGAATGTACCCGAGCGCATGCTTATCATTTGCAATGCCCTGGACCAGGGTGTTGTCGTCTTCGCTGGCGGTAAAATCACCCCGACTGGACTTCGCTTTTCCCACCACGGCTTCAGTGAAATAATCAAAGGTGCCGGAGTCTGATCCGGCTCCGAAGAGCTTCAACGGCTGATCCGGCCAATCAGGCCGAACCTGACTCCATTTCATAATGCGCCCCTGGGCAGAGGGTTCCCACATCCGCTTCAGCTCATCGACCGTCACGGAGTTGATCCATGTCGCCTGGGGGCTCACAGCAAGTGTCAATGCATCGAAGGCAATCGGCAATTCATAGAATTGGACTCCACCGGCACGACAGGCCTCCATCTCGCCGGCTGATATCGGGCGGGAGGCATCCTGCACATCGGTTTCGCCCCGGCAGAACTTCTTGAATCCGCCGCCGGTTCCTGAAATCCCGACCGTCACCCGCACTGAGCCCCTCGTCTCTTTCTGAAATTCCTCGGCGACCGCTTCCGTAATCGGAAAGACGGTGCTCGACCCGTCTATCCTGATGAGTGTCGAGGCTGCGGAGAATACATCTTGGGGCAACCATCCATCGAGAAAGCCGCCCATGACAGCCACAACAATGATCAGAAGCGCCACTCGCCATCGGATTGATGCCACTAATTTCATAGCTGATGCCACTCCTCTACATGTCACACTCGGGAAATTGCGACCGCTTACGTATCATGACGCTACGCCTGCGTGTTTCCCGGTACATTACCGCCATGTTAAGCCTGCGTTAACTTCTGCGCGTCGAATGGTTCATGGCGCATCGGAGAGAGCCAGTGACCGCATGTCCCGCCCCAGTTGAATGAGATCGATCACGACCAGGCGACCAGGATCGATATAGGACCAACCCCACCGCTCATCTTCCGGTACCATGGATGTCGCGGGTATAAAGGCGGCGCGAAACGCCCTTCGACTGATGGGAAGCAACGGGCTATCGACCGGGTCTATTTCCGAAACGATACTCTGACTCATTCCTTCCGAGGGGAGGGTGCGGGAGTTGGCCAGCACAATATACAAGTGCTGGCCATGCACAAAGAGTCCCCCCGAGGTAATCGCCAGTCCGACCGCCGGAGTGGAGACCCGTCGATAGAACGTCACGAGTTCATCAGGCCTGGCCACGGCTAAGGCTTGACTCAGATAGGGAGCCAGGACCGCTTGCTCGTCCTTGGAGAACGCCATACCATACGATGCACCTCCAGTCATGATCGATGGAATGAACGATGAACGCGACTGCACCCGCATTCCATCGAGCACATACCGGATCGCTTCAGGACTGACCGCTGAGGGATGACTGTGGTCCTGCCCCGCCTTGGTATCGGACTGAATACTGATCACTGTGGAAGGGTCTTGATAGACCGCACGCGGGGGATGGCCGGTCGCACATCCGGCGATGAACGACGTTACAACGACCACCACACATCTCATCCAGACTTGCATAGGCCCTCCTCTGCTCAGGTCTCTTATCAGTGGTGCGGCTGCCCATAGGAAGACGTACAAGAGTGGGGCAGCAACGCATTGTCAGCGGTCCTGGCCTTGCGCGGTCAGGACCTTCCATCCCAATAACTCAAGATTTTCTGAAGTCTGCGCCGGGGTTAACGGGTATAATTTGGCCCGAGCCACCGTTTCCTGCCCCTGGCGGCTGTTGATGAACTTTAGAAACTCTCCCACTGCCGGATCAAGGTTTCCCTCAGGATCCTTGTTCACGTACAAATACAACGGCCTCGCGAGCGGGTACTGCCCATTGGAGACGGTGTCAACATTCGGAATGACTGCCGGTCCTCCCGACTCTGCCACGAGCGGAACAATGCGGACCATCGAGCTGTGGAATCCCACTCCTGCATATCCGATGGCGAAAGGGTCCTGAGCGATTGCGAGGATTTCAGACGCCGACCCCGGCTGTTCCTGCACATCGTCGTGGAGCTCTCCATCCACCAACGCCACATGCCGAAAGAATTCACGGGTCCCGGACTTTTTATTTCTTCCATATAAATGAATCGGCTGCCTGTTCCACTGATCGACAAGCCCCACCTGCCCCCAGGTCGTGAGGTGTTCTCCCTTGGCCCGCTTCAGCGTGGAGCTGAACATGCCGTCGACCTGTTCGAGCGTCAGACGTTCGATCGGGTTGTCCTTGTGCACATATATCGCAACGGCATCCATTGCGATGGCGATACCGATCGGTTCATACCCATGGTGGCTGACAAACCCCTTCACTTCCTGATCTGTCAACGGCCGTGAGGAAGCCAACAGCCCCGTACTGCTGGCGCCCTCCGTCCCTCTGCCGCCTGCCTTATCCCCTCGGCGTTGAAATGACAGGCCCAGCAGGAATTCCCGGATCGCCTGGCTGGACCCCAGCCCTTCCACTCCGAATTTCACCTTGGGGTGGAACGCCGTAAACGAAGCAGCGAGTTTCGCCATAAGCGGCTGCATCGTATCCGATCCCGCAATCGTCACCCGTCCACCGATACCCGGCGCCGGCTGGTACTGCTCGGGAATAAAGTCTCCGCTGTGTTGCACCAACGTATTAACCTGTTCTGCCGCAACCGACTCGACCTTCAGACTACCTAGCAGCAAGGCCAGCGTCGCAACGACACAATAGGACACTCTGTATGAACAACCAGTCCGCGGATTTTTCTTATAATCGATCATGGGCTTTTCCCTTTCTAAGACTCGTGAGCAATCAATTAAAAAAGAACTGTGCCTGAAAGCGGAGCAGAGACCCATCGAAGGAGTCCTGCGCTCGATTTCGCACCAGCGTCTCGTTCAGGCCGTCTTTCAACATGAGTTCGGTGACAAACCGCCAGTGGGTATCCGGCTCCCAGACCAGGCCGAAATTCCAGCTCCGCAACTGTCCATCCGGTGCGCCGGTGAGCGATTTCATGCCGCCGTAATATTCGCCATAGCGGACATAGGGGGTCAGCATGCCGACATCCGAGTAGCGCCAGGTGTAATAGCCTTGCACATAGCCGCCGATCAGTGGATTTTCTTCAATGATATTTGTGGTCTCATTCCGTTTGGCGTTCTTTCCAATCGTGCCTTCGGCGAGCAGGCCCCAGGGCTGGGGCGGCGTCCAGAGATAGGCGGTGATGCGCTCATCCGTCGTATCGCAGCCACCCTGTCTATTCAGGCCTTGCCGGCAGAGCGCCGTCGAAGTGGTGCTGGTGGGGGAACCGGCCCCGCTGACTGAATAGACGCCCCGAAAAGCCATCACGCCGGTTTCCAGGAGGCGTCCGTTCGGTAATTCAAACGGGTAGGCCAATCGCACCCCGATATGTTTGTCGCCGTTCAATTCTGATTTATTCCGGCCCTGCCCGTTATAGACCATGATGCCGAAGACCCCGTAATCGCCTGGACCGTTGTGATAAGCCGCTAATTGAGCGAACCGTTCCTGGGCAATCTTGGGACTCCAGTAATAGGCAATACCAAGGTCTCGCTCGCCCGGCGCGCCGCTTTGAATCGACTCATGCCGGTCGAGTTCCTGCCGATTGGTACTGGAGCGATAGGTATCGAAGGAGTTCGGCACCCGGTGCTGGCCGAACCGCAATCGATGGACCTTGTCTTTCGTCAGATAATAGTCGGCATACGCATCGATGATTTCCTTGTTGAACATATCTTGCTTTTCTGTATCGCGCCTCGAAGGCGCCTTGCAGAAAAAACGCCAGCCGTTCTGAAATCTGTCCTTGAAAGACGAGGCGGATACGCCTGAAATAGAACTCGCGAGCCTGGCTGGTCGCCGCCTTGTCACCGAGAGGGATCGAGAACTTGCTATCCGTCATTCCGGCGGCGATCCGAAACTGGGTGTAGCCGCTGATCCGGATGCGCTCATACCAACGCGGGTTTCCTGCCATCTGCATTTCAGCCGTCTGCTCGAAGACACGCCGCTCTTCTTCTGCCTTCAGATGAATCCAATCATCCTGCGTGATGACGCCCTTATCTAAAAGGAGGCTCTCAAGACTGGTGCTCTGAATAGTAGTGCGTTGCCCCGAACTCGCCCGGCCGCCCCCCTGGGGGACAGTCTTCACGCTTGGTCCTGACAGGGAAGATTCAGCGACTGTTTGCGCGTCAGCAATTGAGAGACTGCCGGGAAACCCTGCCGTGAACATCAGGAAGCAGACAAAGACATTTCGACGAACTGAGAAAAAGTCCAACACGAGTTTCTCCGTAAATGAATCGTGAACAGCCGTGCTCCGGCCGTGCCAGATCCAGCATCATGGCAACCCGGATACCCGTCGGTTGTGATGAAGCTAGCGATTCGAGTTGGGAGGATGAAACGGTGATCGATCGATCGTAAGAGAAGTGAGCAAGAGTCGAACCGGTCGGAGTGTCGCAGATGAACGAGGACCAGAAAGTGCGACTGGCTCTGACGGTATTGAAAGCCCTTCTAACACCGAGTCAGTGAGCGGATCACCCGTGTCATCGATACTCCAAAGCGTATCGGGCGATCCCAAGAGCAGCATGACGATGCCAAAACACAACACCCACATAATCGACGTGACCCAAAGAGGGGCCGCGATCCCGACCGGGCAAAATTTACAAGTGAGGTTCGGGATGAGCATACGTAACGGACCGTTCGACTCCTCGGTGTAATCGCACTCAATCAAGTCTCGGCACGGTTACAACGAGGTTAACCTTTGATCAGCTTCGGCGACTGGGCAAGAAAACACCCTCTAGCGGGTCAAGAACTGCGTGTATCGTTGGTACGGAACAGTGTCTTCAGGATGGCACTTTCACTAGACAGCATTATCGCGGGTGTGTGTTGACTCGCGCAGCGCAAGGCAGCAAAAAACATACCGCATTTAAAGAGCGGCCATCTTCACCTTTCGACACTCTTTTCTTACCTCACGCTTGGCAGGACGATCAATGAGCATCCGGTCCGGCACCGATCAAATCACGCACTGCTACATTGTCTGTAACCAGATCTTTAAAAACTTAACATGGATGTAACATGACTGTTACTGGTTCGATACGAGGCACTTCTATAGTTGTCCCAAGATCATTGGAAGCGCTTCAGTTGCTCAAACAAGGAGGAGTGGCGTGAGACTAGCAGCGAGAACGGCTCGATGGATGATGTTGGGCGGCAACCTGGTTGTACTGGCAACCGTATCAGTGTCATTGGCACAAGCGGAAACACCGTCCGTCAAAGTCACTCCCGTCGTCGATTCCAGTATCGCCGCATATGTTCCCAAGTCCGGCGTGTCCGGAGGCATTGCCATCGCCGGATCGGACACCATGCAACCGATCATCGCCAAGGTGGCTTCAGCCTTCCGGCTCTGGCAGCCCAAAATCACGGTAGCCGTTCAAGGGGGTGGCTCCTACTCCGCACTCGGCCAGTTTCTCCAAGACCAGCCCACCATTCGTCGAGGAGATGCCAACCCGAAAGGCCATCTGGTAACAGGGCACGTCGGTCTCCTCGCATCCTCTCGTCCGCTGAACTCGGACGAACGGAAAGATTTTCGGTCACGGTATGGTTTCGACGTGACGGAAGTCCCGATCGCACTCGATGCGATCGCCATCTACGTGAACCATCAAAACCCCATTCAAGGCCTGACCCTGGAGCAGGTTGACGCCATCTTCGGGCAGTCCAGAAAGCGCGGCGCCGCCGCCGACATTGAAATGTGGGGGCAACTCGGCTTGCAGGACGGGTGGGAGTCTCAACCCATTCGCCTCTACGGACGAGATAAGCGATCCGGCACCAGAAGCTTCTTTGTCCATACCGCGCTCCTCGATGGAGAACTGAAAGGAACACTCCACGAGTCGCCTGGTACCGCCATGGAAATCCTGGACCTTAGCCGCGATACGGTCGGCATCGGCTATGCCGGGATCGGTTTCCAGGCCTCGACTGTACGGATCCTCCCGATCGCCGAGAAGGCGGGGAGTCCGTTCGTGTTTCCGACAGCGGAAACCGCCGTAGATGGTTCCTATCCGCTCGCACGGCCGCTCTACCTCTACGCGAAACGAAGCCCGAAAGGGGAGCTGGATGCCGATGTGGCGGAGTTCCTGAAATTTGTGAACAGTCGGGAAGGGCAGGAAACGATCGCAAAAGCCGGGGTGTTCCCACTCTCAGCCAGCCAGGTCACCACCAATCTCCAAGCCCTGGTCGGATCGCCGATGTCAGCCTCCACTCTGACGTCGTCCACACGGTAGCGAGCGGCTACCCAAGCCTCGCCGGCGGCTCCACTCTTCCGGCGAGGCTTCTTTTATTCTCCTGCCTTTGCTACACTACGCGCGCCGTTCTGAAAGGGGAGTTTGCACCGTGTTGAACCGCACTCGCATCATCCATATCTTGGCGCTGGGCTACCTGGCAGCAGCAGGCTGCATCGCCTCGCCTCAGCCGATCGTAGTGTCCCACACACCCGGGCAACTCGTGGAAGTACGGTTTGACCCGAGAGCCGGACACGGGCATAGCCACCCGCGCACGCTCACCGTTTCCCAGATGACGGCCGTTCTCAAAGGGGTCCAGCTCCACGAGCGGGATCTGGTAGGGACCGCAGGCTTATTCATGGGATCCGACGCAGTCTCCGCCTTCACTGATAAGGAGGTGGCTGCGCTGGCCCCGCATCTGGTCGCCGGCCTGGCAAAAGCCTCCCCCGTTGACCTGGTCAGCTTTTACCTCGCACAACGAGGCAGCAATCGTGTGCCGCTCATCACCTCAGGCGGCGTCTTTGTTCGTAATCAGCGGCTGTATCTGATTCTCGCCAATGCCCGAACCTCCCCAAGCTCTGTACAATATGAAACCACCTACGAGCCGAACAGCCTTGGCAATCCGTTGCTCCCGATCGCTCGGTTCAAGTTTGTGGCGGGATTCATCCCGTCTGATTGGCGTGTGCTGACAGTCGAGGCAAAACGGATGGATGACTGGGACGGCTATCTGGATGAATCGAAGGTGGTGGTTCTCGATCTCGATCACGTTAAGCCCTAATCTCACCTCGCTCACGGTGATCGCGCCCCTCAATAAGCATGAGACAGAGGAGCAGAGGTGCAAGCGCCTCAGCCATCCTGCCTTCGCCTGCGATCACACCCCCTTCGCCAGCATTAGCCACTGATAACAACCGGTTGGGGAGGCTCGGGCCAATTGGACATTGACCCGGGTCACTCCGACGTTCAAATTCCGGCAAGGGTAGTCCTGGGTAATCTTCGGGAGAGCATCCGCTTCAACTTGGGTCTAGATAATGAAAAGCGCCTGGACATAGAGGCGGGGAGCCACCTTCACTCCGATGAGTTTGGCTCCTGGTTCATTCACGGCGTGATCACCTCAGCAATCGATTCACAATGACTCCTTCGGGGCGCACCGATGTGAGATATACAGGAGTCGGTCGGCTTATCCAGCCGACCGACTCGATTCACTTGGATCACTCTCTCAGAAACCAAACTGAACATTGTTGATCGGCCTGGAAGGACTAATTCCAGAACCAGATCGCCTGTAACCGGACAAGATGACCGTCCGCATCGAATTGTCTTCCGCCCGCGGTGTTGAACGTGTTCCGACGATCCATCCAGGCATGGGCTACGGTGAATTCCCACTGGGGATCCGGCTGCCAGGCAATGCCGGTTTCAACTTCCTTCATCTTGTCATCCGGCGCGCCTGTCTGGAATTTCAGCCCTCCCTGGTACTGCTGATAGCGGGAATAGAAATTCGCCAATCCGACGTCAGAGTATTTCCATTGATAATGCAGCTGCGCATACCAGCCGTCCAGCGGGCTGTCTCGAATCACCCCATCAAGACCTCGTTTAGGACCCCGACCCGTCGTGTACTCCGCGATAAACCCAAACGGCTGCGGCGGGAAATACACGTAGAAGTTCACCCGCTGGTCCATATAGTCTTTGCCATTATTTCCTGATGCGGCTCCATCGAAACTGGACCCGAGGGTGGCAAACGATCCGTTGGACGGCGTCCCGTTGCTCACACGAAACTTCCCGCTCATCGCATTCACTCCGGTTTCCATGAGCCGCCCTCCGGGCAGTTCCCACGGCCAGCTCAACCGGGCTCCGACATGTTTGTTGCCATTCGCCTCCTGCTGATTCAGCCCCTGACCGTTGTAGATCTGAATGTGGAAGACGCCATAGTCGCCAGGTCCATACATATAATCGAGCATTTGTTTGTAGCGCTGCTGGGCGATCTTCGGCGACCACATGAACGCAACACCCATATCTCGTTCACTGTTGGCACAGCTGTTGGTGCCATCCGCTCGGTCGATCGCCATACGAACACGGCTGGCCTGCCAGTTATCGAACGAGCAGGGAACTCGCTGCAACCCGACTCTCAGCCTATATTCCTTGTCCTTGTCGAAGTTCCAATCGCCGAAGGCGTCCCGCATGGAGAGCGCATGGGTGTTGCCGCTGATGTTGGAAGCCAGATCCGGCTGAATGAAGACCGACACATGTTCGGAGATCTGTCCGGTCACGACCCAGCGAATACGTCGAAAGAAAAAGCCTGGCTGTGCCCCGCTCGCCTGATCTCCCATCGAGGAGTCCTGGTAAGAGCGGATCTTCCCGTCAGGATTCCCCAGCCGGTTGAAACGCATCATGCCATAGCCATACATTGTCAGGCGATCGTACCAGCGGGGGCTGCCGGTAAACTCCGCCACGACGGAACGCTCACTCTGCCGCCGCTCATCCTCCGCCTTGATCCTGATCCAGTCGTCGAGGCTGATCACTCCTTTTTCAAGCAGCAAGTCCTCCATCGAGGTACTCTCCAACGGGCGCGGGGCATTTCCTCCACCGGCTGGAAACGCGGCCTGTGTTGCCGTTGAAGTCCCCACGACCGGCTTCGCGGCCCCTTCTTCCGCCCGTCCTGCTCCACTGAACAGTAGGAACAGACTCAGGGTGATACCGCCCATCCCCAGCAATCCTTGAGGTGAAATCCGACTCCTTCGCACGCAGTCCTCCCTGGTTGGTGTGATTATGTTCTTTCTCAATTTCAATGGGATACACCACTTCCTAGTTTGATGAGGAGGAGTATGGAGACAGGCTGTGTCGAAACGGTGACAGAGATGTTACAGACTTGTTAATTTTCCATGAGCATCTAAAAAAACAGGCGGGAGATGCCGCTACTCAAAACACCTTCAGGTACTTCACCGTACTGTCGCCCTTACTCGCATCGCGCTGCAAAACCACCCATGCCGTCTTGGTGACGTCGTTCACGTTGATAGACAGGCGTGCGGAAAAATAATCGCTCTTTACATCGTACCCGCTTTGGGTTGCCCGCAATTTCGCGCCGATTTCCTGGAAGCTGCCGATCCGATCCAGATCTTCTTTCTTCTTATACGGCCGCCCCTGGGCGATTTCTGCCGCCATGGTCTGCGTGATGGCCGGATCCAGAGACTGAATCACCAGGAGATCGGCGGTGTTCAGATTAACCAGTCCGCTTCCCTCCGCGGGAAACAGTGTGACATACCGCGAGAGGCGGTCGACGATCTCCGGCGTGAATCCCTTGATCAGCCGTAAATCTCCAAAACCGTGCAAGGGAGCGTTCGCCGTGCGATACGCCGGACGCTGCGATTGATAGTACATACTTTCGGCGCCGGCCGGCTCCTGGTTATCATCGGCATCCACCCAGTCCACCAAGGCGTCTACCAGATCGGGGCTGAGTTGGAGCAGTTCGAATAGGCGTTTGAAGCGTTGAATCTTCTTCTTTTTCTGAAGTTCGTCGCCGGGCGCGACCGCTAAGTCGTTGAGATTGAGCTTGCCCAGCTCATCCTCGATCTGCGCGCTCAGAAAGCCGTCGCCGATCGCATAGTTCTTGATCGGCATCGCCCAAAGATCGGTCGGCGCATCGTAGGCTTCGCCGGATTTTTTATCCTTGATGAAATCCTGCTGGAGAACGGCACGAGCGGCCTGAATGGCGGCCCTGGTGAGCGTTTGCGCTTTGAAATTATCCCGAAAAGCGGCGGCATCACGATATTCACGGCGGGCTTCGCCGTCGAATTCGAGAATCAGCGCGACCAGAAGAGCTAAGACGAGCAGGGCCAGAAGAAGCGCAACACCGCGCTCATCATCCTTTTGCATAACTGACCACTCGAACAGTGGCATCGAGGTTGACGGGATTATCGAACTTCGGTCGAACTTGCAGATGCCGGACTTGCAGTTCATACGGAGCCTGCTCGATCGCCAGCAGGAGGGCCATCAGATCCGGCAGTGGAACGCCGTCCAGACGGAGATCGACGGCGGTTTCATGATAGCCCTGGGACAGGGCTTGCTCTTGCGGTTGCATCCCGGCGATACGTTCACGAACATGGGCGGTATTCGCCGCTTCTTCAATAAACGCCAGAAGCGAGAAACCCGCATCGGACGGGGGCATCCGTTTTTCAGCAAGGGTCAAGCGCGCGCGTTTACCGGCGTACTCGGCTCCCAGAACCGCTAACTCACCGCCTTCCCGCTGCTTCTTGGCAATCTGGCGATCCAGCCGCTCCATCGTTGAGAGCAGGGGATCGATCACCAGCAGAAATACCAGGCTCGCGAACACCACGACGCCTCCGGCCGCCACGATCGTGCGTTCGCGCGGTGCCAGTTGAGTCCACCGTTCACGCAATTGTTGCATCATGGCTGCGTCACCGCTGCGGTCATCCGGAACACCACCTGATTCGGAGAGGCGCCGACCCGCGTTTCACTCACCGCCACATCCTTGAAATGTCCGGCAGACAAATAGACCTGCTTAATTTTCTCCACTGCTTCGAACGACGTGGTTTCGCCTTCGAGGAGGACTACCGCGCCGTCCACCGTCAATTCTCTGACCTTTACCGAAATCCCCGCAGGCATCTGTTTCATGAATGCGGCCATGGTGGCCAGCACATGTCCCTGCGCCCCGTCGACGACGGACAGCGATTTCTCGACCGCCGCGATACGAAACCGGGCCTGGTCTAATTCTTCACCCGGCGCGGCTCCGGAATCAAAGAGCTGCTCGTATTGCGCGTGCAGAGCGCCCTTGAGCTGCTGGACCCGCTGTTCCTTGAGAAACAGATGCGCGAAACCATCCATGAGCGCCAACACCGTCAGCGCTACGGCTCCCCACAGCGCAATCCGACGGTCACGGATGGAGACCGTCGACTGCGGAGCTGCTGCATCCGAGACGGCTTTTAAATCAAGGGCCAGACCGGCCGGGGACGCCTTAAAGCGCCACTTCGGCCGGATGATTTTCGGATGAATCGCCAGACCGAAGGCGATTGAAAATGCCTGCGGGCTGTCGGAACCGAAACCCTGGCGCGGCCCGACCGGATAGAGCCCCAGCTGATGGGCCACATACCCGCCGATCTCTTTCAATTTCGCCCCGCCGCCGGACACCCAGCAGTGCGTCAGCCGTCCCCGCTCAGTGCCTTCATACCCCTGAATGGTGACACGCAACTCCTTCAACAACGGTTCGAGCCAGGCATCCACCTGTTGTACGTTCAACGCGCGTTTTCGGCGTTCCGCTTCGGCAAAGCTGCAGGCATGCCGCACCGCCAGCGCATGCGTGAGATGATTGCCACCCCACAGAATCGTCCGCAGGACCACCGGACGGCCTTCGTGCACGAGACAGAGTGTCGTCTTGGATGCTCCGACATCGATGATGGCCAGATCGTGCGGAACGCGGGCGCCTTCCTGCTGTAGAAATTGCGTCACGGAATAGAGCGCCATCGCGTCGACATTGATGGCTGCCGGCTCGATGTCGGCCTGGGCGAGAAACCGGAGATGCTCGGCGACTTTATCGCGCGGCGCCGCGGTCACCAGCACGTCTGACCCTTTGGTAATTCGCGAGATGCCCTCGGACGTCAGTCCGGGAGGGAGGACCACGCTTCCGATGGCCAGTTCGTCTACCGGCATTGGAACAAGATTTTCGACTTCAAACGGAACGACTTGAGACAGCTTCTCCGCATCCTTGAACGGAAACGACAGCGTGCGCACGAAGAGATCCCGGCAGGGGATTGCCGTGACCAACCGGTCTGTCGCGTACAACCCGTTCTGCCAAAGAAACCCGCGTAACGACTGCACCCGTTTTGCCGGTTCTCTATCTTCGGGGCGTGAAAACGGGAGGGGGTGATGGAAGTAGTCGATCGTTTCACGGCCGCTCAGACGGCGGCGAAACCGCACCGCCTTCAGGCCGGTCTGGCCGATATCCAACCCCACGCATTCAGTGGCAATACTCATGCAGTCCTAATTCTTAAAGTTGTCGTTGTACTCTACAACGCAACCCTAGCCTGTGCCAATGTTCCTATCACTTTAAACGTAAATGGAGTTCCGGGTGGCAGGGGGGGAATGCCCAACCCTGCGGCTTTCGCCGCAAAGCCGACACCGGGAGTGACCGTCATAGACAGCGCCAACTCGCTCTTTTGAATCGGCTGTTGCAGAGTCACCTTCCCCTGTCCAGAAAACGATCCGTCGATCCCATCGCCTTTCAGATCTGTCACGTCACACAGCTGCTCATGACAGGCCAACCCGAGCGACATCGAACTGAAGGTCAGCGAGAGGGTCCGGTCATTCCCAGCCGGAAGCTGATCCAGGACGAGATCTTTGACGTCGGCTTTCCACGTGCCGTCACCGAAAGAAGGGGCGGCGGATGTCGCAGCGACTTCGCCATGCTGTGAGAACTCGCCGGTCAGAATACCACGAGTCACATACGGACGTATCACTTTCGAAAGGTCGAGTTGCTGAATCTTTCCTGAAACGGTGATCGGTCCCCTCATCGTCAAGGACGGAGCCGTCACCGTCACCGTACTCACTCCCGACGCGGCCGTGGTTTCGTCAACCTGCGCAACCAGATCCAATGCAAGTCCACCGGTCAGCAAACGCCATAATCCCACTTGCAAGCGGAGCAACCCCAGCTGAAGCGGTAACCCGTCGGCCTTGGTCAAGGTGACTTTTCGCCATTCAAGACCGACGGGAAACCCGACGGTCCAATCCACCGCCCGCGCTTCAATGCCGGTAGCCCGATGGAATTCTCCGATAATTCTGGCCTGTACGGCTCCGTAGGGGAAGGTCAGCACGAAGAATAGCAGCAGCAGTCCGCAGCCGGCGGCGATCCACAACAGCGGCTCTTTCCACGCCGACATATCTTTTCCCGGCCATACCATTTATGAGACTCCCACCGTCACCCACTCACGAATGGTATAGGGTTCCGCATTGGGATCCTTGAAGGTCACTTCCAATAGCAACGCGGTCGGCAGGGGACCGGTCGAACTCCATTCATCCAGCCACACTTTTCCCTGCCCGTTAAAATACCGCACGTTGAAACCTTGTACCCTGGTCGCCAGATTGACCTGATCAATTGATTCATCGGTGAGTTCATACAGATTACGGCGGACAAACCGGATCAAGCGATCGCCTTCGCGAGTGTAAATCACACGGATCATTTCTCCCTCGCGGGCGGCCTGTGCGCCGACCCCATCCCCGATCGTGACGAAGGCCAGGGTATCCGCCGGATGACCGTCTTGCGTTCCATTCATGCCGAGCCAGGGATTCGCCGGCTCTTTGACACCGACGGCCAGCTCTTCCGCCATCAATCGCAATACCCGTCGGATTGTCTGCTCCCGGGACGCCGACGCGCGGCCGGCGTCGACCACTTGGGTCGTCGTGAGCAGCGATCCGAACACAATCGCCCCCAGCGTGGCAAGCAGGGCAATTGCCACCAACGCCTCGACCAGCGTGAATCCGTTTTCACCACGGGCGCTAAAACGTGAGGCCGGCAAAGACATAGGTACTCACTTCCACCGTGTCATCCTGCGCACCACGCGGCCAGGAAATTTGTATCCGCACTTCCCGGATGAGTTCCAAGGGCGTCGGCATGATGCTGCGCTTCCAGCGATAGCCGGGGGCACGATTGGCCTCCATCACTGTTGTCTGAACGCCGGGCGCCGGACTCTGGAAGTCTCCTGCCGATTCACCGATCGGAAAGGATCCGGAGAGTTCCGTTTCCAGTAATTTCTCTTGCGCAAGCAGAGTCGCCGTCGTGAGCTCCATGGATCGGGATTGCAATTCCAGGTCGAAGTTCCGCAACCCGAGCAGCACGGGGAGGGCAATCGCCAGGATCGCCACGGCCAGCAAAACTTCGAGCAGGGTGAAACCGTGCTCGCTATGGGTGCCGCAATACTGCATACGTTCGGGTACTCGTCAGGGTTTGAACAGACCCGACGAGCCTCCGGATGCTCCGGCGGCCGCCGGCATCAACAGTTGCTTCACGCGATCGGGGATCGGAGCAGCCCGTTGTGGTTCAATCCGCTCGTTGCTGGTGCGAATGGCCCCGGTGGAGGATTCCACGACAATGCCTAACACATTATTCGCGGTATCGGTCAGATGCATGACGACTCCGTCGATCCGGCCGTTGGGATACAAGGTGAGATCAAACCGACCGGACGTCCGTTTGACCGGCCCGGATGCGGCATCGGCAAGGCGAATCGACTCCGGAAGTGCGCGCGGCGTCGCCCAGGCGGCATCGAGCAGCGGTTTTTCCTCTTTCCCCTCATAAGTCATCGGCCAGTACTTGTTTTGATCCAGATCCAGATACAGCTTCACCGGTTTCTGCGTGCTCATGGCAATCCCCTGAAGTGTTCGCAGGACGGCAATGAACTTTCTTCCCGTCGATGCCAGATCATCGTCCAGGTTGATACGGGGGACGACGATTCCCAGCATGGCGACGAACAAAAACATGACGATGATAATCTCAATCAACGTAAATCCTGACTCATTGCCGAAGGCGGGCACGGGGCTCTTTGCCGACAGAAAGCAGACCGTCCCGGTCCCCGTCGAGGCGGGAGTAACTATTTTCTTTCCCGTGCCTTTTCGCCGTCGCGGCATGCCTAATCTTTATCTAAGTTCCAATTCGTGATATCGGCATTTACGCCTTCTCCGCCGACTTCGCCGTCGGTCCCAAGCGACATGATTTCGTAATCGCCTTTGGGACTGGGACTCGTATATTTATAGGGGTTTCCCCAGGAGTCTTCCGGCAACTTAGGCAAATAGCCGCCCACTTTCCATTTTTTCGGAATCACTCCGACGGAGGGTTTTTCAACCAGCGCCTTCAAGCCCTGCTCGCTGGAGGGATAGACCCCATTATCGAGTTTATACAGCTGGAGCGCCCCCTCGATATTTCGGATCTGCACCTTCGCGGCCGTTCGTTTCGCATCATCGGTTCTTCCCATAATCCTCGGGACGACCAGGGCCGCCAGGATCGCCAGAATCGCGACGACGACCATGATTTCGATAAACGTAAAACCGCGTTCAGCGGCCAGGACACGGGACACGGCGCGAACGGCACTCCGCTTTTTCACGTCCCTGTACCCGCCGGCACCTACACGAATCTCCAGTCTCATTTGTGTACCCCTTTCACTCGGCATGCGCCACCCGGCCTCACCGTACCATCTGGCCCATTTCAAAGATGGGAAGCAAAATGGCAACCACAATACAAAACACGATCACTCCCATCACGAGAATCATGATCGGTTCCAACAACGATGTAAACCGCGTAATGACCCGCTCGACTTCTCCATCGTATATCTGGCCGATGCGGCGCAACATTTCTTCCATCTCACCGCTGCGCTCCCCCACGGCAATCATGTGGGTGACCAACGAGGGAAACTGACCGCTCCGCTTGAGCGGGTCGGCGATCGTTTCACCTTCCCGGATATTCTGCCGGGCACCTTCAACCGCTTCTTCCAATACACGATTGTTCATGACGCGCTTCGACACGTCCAGCGCATCCAGCAGTTGAACTCCGCTGGCGAGCATCGTCGCCAACGTACCGGTCAGCCGTGAAATCGATACCATGCGCGCCACATCACCGATCAACGGAATTCTGAGGATCAGGCGATCGGCCAACGTTCGCCCCGACTCGGTCCCGACGAACCGTCGAATGAGCCACCCGCTTCCGATGCCCGCCAGCAGAAGCATCGGCCAATACGCCGAACAAAACCGGCTGATCGCCATCAGCACGACGGTCGGGAAGGGGAGCGTCGCTTTCATGCTGGCGAAGACCGCCGTGATCTTGGGCACGACAAACGTCATGAGAAAGAACAGTACGCCCACGCCCACAATCAACATCAACGCGGGATAGAGGATGGCATTCGTCACTTTATTTCTGAGCGCCTGCTGCTTTTCCAGAAATTCGGCGAGGCGAAACAGAATCTGGTCCAGAGCGCCGCTGGTTTCTCCCGCACGGACCATATGCACGTAGATCGAAGAGAAATCCTTGCCGTAGGACTCCAGGACACTGCTGAGGGCCTTTCCTCCGCGCACCTGCTCCCGTACATCGGCGAGCAGCGCTTTCACCGGCTTTTTTTCCGCCTGCTCGATGAGTACGCCCAGCGCTTCGACCAGTGGCAGCCCCGCGACCAACAAGGTTGCAAACTGGCGGGTCAACATCGCCAACTCCGCCGCCGACAGGACCTGCGACCGTCCGAGAGGGGGAGAGAGCGCAACGCGGTTCTGCGCCAGGCCGCGGCCGGCGGTTTGCCCCTGCTCGACGACATCGGTGGGGAACACTCCGTCTTTTCGAAGCTTGAGGCGGGCGACCTTTACACTTTCGGCATCGATGATTCCGACCGCCGCTCCGCCGTCGCTTCGATACCCACGATATTGATACACCGGCATGACTAGATTTCAATCTCCTGCTGCGTAATCCGCATCACCTCTTCCGTGGTGGTCACGCCCTGAGCGACTTTGGTCGCGCCCTCCTGCTTCAAGGTGATCATACCTTTCGCGATGGCGGCCTGCTTGATCGCCGACGAGTCGGCTTTGGCCCCGATGAGCCGCCGCACTTCATCATCGAGGACGAGCAGTTCATAGATGCCGGTACGACCGCGATATCCCGTCTGCGAGCAGCTTGGACATCCCGCACCGCGATAAAACGTGTATGACCCTTTGCTATCGAGCCCAAGGCGGCTCAGCTCTTCGGCGGCGGGTTTGTACGGCTGCTTACAATCCGGGCAGATCTGGCGAAGCAATCGCTGCGCGAGCACGGCCATCACGGAGGAGGCGACCAGGAATGGCTCGATTCCCATATCGATGAGTCGGGTTGCGGCACTGGCGGCATCATTGGTATGCAAGGTGGAAAAAACCAAGTGCCCGGTCAGCGACGCATGGATGGCAATCTCCGCTGTTTCACGATCGCGGATTTCTCCGATCATGATGACGTCGGGGTCTTGGCGCAAGATAGAGCGGAGCCCAGCCGCAAACGTCAGATTGATCTTGGGATTGACCTGCATCTGACCGATCCCAAGCAACTGATACTCGACCGGATCTTCAACCGTGATGATGTTTTTATCGGGTGCATTGATTTGACTCAGGGCGGCGTAGAGGGTCGTTGTTTTTCCGCTCCCGGTCGGTCCGGTCACCAGAATAATACCGTGGGCCAGCTGAATGAGTTGCTGAATCGAAGACAGCCTTTCCGCGGAAAAACCCATCTCCGTAAGATTCAGCAGCCGGTTTTCCTTCTCCAGCAACCGCAGTACTACACGCTCACCGTGGGAAGTCGGCAGCACCGAAACACGGAGATCGACATCTTTTCCTGCGGTACGAATGGCAAAGCGGCCATCCTGCGGCAAGCGTTTTTCGGCGATGTTCAGACCCGCCATAATCTTCAGTCTTGCGATAATGCTGGATTGCAGTCGCTTCGGCGGCGTCAATACCGGGTAGAGCACTCCGTCGATCCGGTACCGGACAACCAGGCCTCGCTCAAACGATTCAAAGTGAATGTCGCTGGCCCGTTGCCGGACGGCTTGAAACAACACCGAATTGACCAAACGGATAATCGGCGCCTCATCCGTAGCATCAAGCAGATCTTGCGGCTCATCCAACTCGTGGGCCAACTGATCCAGGTTTTCAGCCGCCGCAATATCCTCCATCACCTGCTCGGCCCCGGCCGGACTCGCGGCTTCGTCATACACGCGATTGAGACAGGCCAATAACGCCAATCCCGTGGTCAAAACCGGCCGGATCGGCTTTCCCAACAAGAGCCGAAGATCGTCCAATGCGACCGTCTCAAGCGGATCAGTCGTGGCGACAATCACGACTTCATCCTCGTCCCGAATCGGGAGGATCCGGTAGCGTCTTGAAAAACTGATGGGTACTTTCTTAATGAGCGCGTGATCGATTTGAGCGGTTTCCAAATGGGGCACCCATTCGAGCTCGAACTGCAGCGCCAGCGCTTCCAGGAGTTCCTCTTCACGCAGTGCGCGGAGATGGAGGAGAGCCTCCCCGAGTCGGCCGCCCTTTTCCCGCTGGTAGGCCAATGCCTCGTCAAGCTTGGAATCGAGGAGATTAAACTTCTCTCCCAGAATCCGGCCGAGCAGAGGCCGTCCATAACTCACAGTCTGTTGATCATCAGTCACTGAGTCTCACACCTCTATGCTTTTGCCCTTGGTGCTGTCATGCCGTCGCCACTTAAGTGTCAGAAAAATAAGGACAACCTGAAAGATACTCTCCTGTGGAACACATGGCAAGAATCCGGCAGAAATACCCAACGAATAGGCGAGGCAACCAACGTCGTCTTCACATCCACCGATAGCCGGAAGGACCGGCCCGATGCTCTGGATTCTTTCCCTGCAGCGCCGGGAATCGACACACTAAATAATGACACAGGCCGGGAACATATCAGAGCAGGAGGGAACTGATGTCACCAATGCACGCTACACACTTATCGCAGCTCGAAGGTCATCGTCGTTTTTTGATTATTGCGCA
>OMJA01000144.1 GCA_900299245.1 Nitrospiraceae bacterium
AATGCCATCCGGAAAATCCGGATCGATCTGGGGATCGACATCGACATCGACGTGGCACCCTTGCGTCCGTCAGGGCCGCGACGGACCGGCGTGCATTATGCCATCGGGACGATCCATTACAGCCGCGTCGATCCCGGTGCGCCCGACGGCATCCTCATATACCTGAAACCGTCTCTCAGCGGAGATGAACCGGTCGATGTGCTGGAGTATGCGGCCCACCATGAGCAGTTTCCGCACGAACCGACGTCGGATCAGTTTTTCGATGAATCGCAATTCGAGTCGTATCGCCGGCTGGGCGAACATGTGGTGACGGAAGTGTTCTGCACTCTGGCCGCCAACCCGGCAACCCTGCCAGAGGTCTTCGACGCCCTTCAAGAACGGCACACCCTCTCGCGAAGTTAGCCCCAGGCCGAGGACCTATCCGATACATCGCCTTCAGGTCGCACAGACAAGGGCTCGGATTGATTCAGTACCTGCGCGATTCCATCGAGCAACACCTCTGCGGAGAAAGGCTTGGCAAACACCGCATGGGCGCCGAACAATCGCGCGATCTTCAGTGCATCAAATCCGTGAATCGGCCCGCCCGAGGTGGCGAGTATTTTAATGGAATGGTGTTCCTTGCGGAGTTCTATAATCGTTTCGAGTCCTTCTTTTCCAGACATAAACATATCCAGTACCATGAGGACGGGCGCTTCCTGCCGAATAATGACCAGGGCCTGATCCCCGTCCGCCGCCACCGCGACACGATACCCCTCTTCCTCCAATACGGCACACGCCCATTCTCTGACCATCGGCTCATCGTCTACCACGAGGATCAACGGCCGAGGCTCTATCGAATTCATACGCAGGCCCTCCCTGCGAGCATCTCCTGCCGCTGACCACGCGCATAGAGCGCCGCCGCACTTGACCGTTTCGTCACCTGCAACTTGGTGAACACGTTCGCCAGATAATTCTTGACGGTCTTCTCCGAGAGAGTCAGTTCGACTCCGATCTCCTTATTCGTCCGGCCTTCGGCCAGCAGCGGCAGAATGCGGCGCTCCTGTGGTGAGAGGGCAGCGAGGCCACGAGAGCGGCCTCCACTCATCGCATCCCGTAGGGCATCGCCCACCGGCCCTATCAATCGGGGCTGAATAAACAAATGCCCAGCCAGGATCATCCGGATCGCGTTCACTAACTGTTCCCCCGCCATGTCTTTCAAGACATATCCGTGAGCGCCCGCAGTCAAGGCCGCCTGCACCACCGTCGGATCGTCGTGAATGCTCATCATGAGCACGCGCAGATGAGGCATTACACGAAGGAGTTGCCGACAGGCATTCACACCGGACCCATCAGGCAGTGTCAGATCCAACACTATGAGATCCGGCTTGAGCGACCTTGCCAATTTCAGCGATTCGGCTACCGAGGCGCCTTCACCGATAATGCGGAGATCTTTGGCTCTTGCCAGAATCTCGCCCACCCCGGCCCGCACGACGGGATGATCATCAATGAGAACAACACGAACACTCGATTGATTCGACATGAACCCACCTTCTATACAGCGAGGACCCAAGCCATCGGCCCCCTCGACTGGTAGTATCGCCAATCTTCGGGCGGTTCCGTATAGGTTCGAGTAGGATTCTTGCGCCAGAATTCGTCTGACAGAGGGCGTCGGAACGGGCGGAAGGGCAGCAAACACGCGGCAGCAACAAAGAACAACCCGTTAATCAGCCAACCGGGCGTCAAGTGCATAGCGAATGAGTTCGGCCGTATTCTGGCAGGACAGTTTTTCGAGTATCCGTGCCCGGTAGGTACTGACGGTCTTGACACTGAGATGCAGGTCCGCTGCGATCACGGAGACGGGTTTCCCCTTGCCGAGCAATCTGAGCACCTGCATTTCGCGATCTGAGAGGGACGCATGCGACGAACCCGTTTCGCCATATTCGAACGCCATGGCCAGCTGGTCAGCCAATGAAGCTGTGATGTAGCGCCCCTTCTTGAGAATCTGCCGGACGGCCACCACCAGTTCGGACGGCGCACTTTCTTTCGTCAAATACCCGGAGGCCCCGGATTTGATCGCTCGTAACGCAAATTCCTTTTCCGGGTACAGGCTGAGCATCAGCACGGGCAGACTGGGCTGGATCCGCTTTGCCTCTTTCAACACTTCCAACCCATGAACGTCCGGTAGGGCCACGTCGAGGATCAACAAGTCCCACGGTGCTTGTCGAATCGCCTCCAGCGCATCTTGTCCCGACCCAACCTCGTGAACTTTCGAACAGAGCCCCTCAGCTTCCAGTAGATCACGGACCCCCCGTCTGACGACCGGATGGTCGTCGGCCATAAGACAGTGACATTTAGTCATTGACCTGCTTCCTCCGCAGACGTCTAGCCGTAGACTGAGCAGGTTTAACACTCGACCGCTTTACGCTCGGGCGACCTGTCTCCTTCGGCACACGGACAGTCACAATCGTTCCCGCCCCGAGCCCGGAGGAAATATCGACGTGTCCTCCCAGAATCTCCATCCGTTCCCGAATTCCTCGAAGCCCCATTCCGTCTGTTACGTCCTTGCCTGAATCGAATCCGGTCCCGTCGTCCTGCACGATCATCACCCAATCATGTTCATCCTGAACCAGCATCAGCGACATCGACATCGCGGAGGCATGGCGCACTACATTGGTGGTCAACTCCTGCGCAACACGATAGAGGGCCATTTCAACCGTGGTATCCGCCGATGCCGGCTCAGTGTCTATCTCGAGCGAAATCGAACAGATCAAGCCGCTATGAGCCTGCAGATCTTCCATCATGGCATGGAGCGCGGCCTTTAGCCCCAATTGATCGAGAATCGGCGGACGTAATGCCCGGACAATGCGGCGCAACCGGGAGAACAACTGGCCGGTCGATTCCAGTGCCCGGAGGATCTTGCCATACGACCGCTTCGAGGCCGAGCTGGATTGCATCGCCAGCTCCTTCCGGGCTGCCTCCAGATCGAATTTCACTCCCGTCAGCAACTGGCCTACTTCGTCGTGAAGTTCACGGGAGAGCCGGCTCCTCTCGTTCGACTCCACGATCTGTAATTCCCTCGACATCTGCTGCAGCCGGCCATAGGCCGCCTTCAACGAGGCATACGCCTCCTTGCGTGCCGTGACATCGCGCATGAACGCACAGCTATATTCCCGACCTTCGTGTACAAGATAATTTACGGTAACCTCGGTCTGAATGATCGAGCCGTCTTTCCGGGTATACACCGATTCAAGGGTAAAGGATTTGCGCGCCTTGAGCTCGGCCCAATGCGCCGGCCAAGCCTCGGCCGGGAATAATGGATCAATGTCATGGACGGTCTTCGACAGCAGTTCCTCGCGCGAATACCCCAGCGTCATACACGCGGCTTCGTTCACATCAAGTATGCGTGCGTCGGCATCGATCCAGAAAATCGAGTCGCTGGCGTGGTCGACGGAGAATTGCGTCAATCGAAGAGCCTCTTCAGCCCGTTTGCGTTCCGTTACATCCGTGACCATGGAGAGGACACCTATCACTGCACCGTTCGAGTTCTGTAAGGGGGTATTGCTCCACTGGCAGATGATCCGATGACCTTCTTTGGTGAGGTTGTCGTTCACGCTGTGAGCGGTTTTGTCTCCGGCCAGCAGTCGCTGCCAGAGCTCATCGACATGGGGCCGGTACTCTTCTGAGATGAGGAACGCCCCGTGACGACCGATGGCCTCGTCGGCGCGATATCCAAAGATCTGTTTGGCAGCCGGATTCCATGATTGTACACGGAACTCATGGTCCCACATGATATGCCCGATCGGCATTTCGGCAATCTGGCGTTGGAGCAGTTGCTCACTGTCTGTCAGCCGCTGCTCCGCCTCATGCCGGGCCGTGACGTCCTGAACGTGGGCCACGAAGTGGTCAATAGACCCATCGGGTCGCCGGACGGCCCTCGCCGAGATTGACGCATAGATGACGTGGCCGTCCTGATGAATGAAGCGCTTGTCCAGACTATAGCCGTCGATGTCTCCGGCAAGCATACGGTTGAACTGCGCGACATCCGGCGCGATGTCGTCGGGATGGGTCAGCTCCGTCCAGGTCTTCGTGGTAAGTTCCTGCCGCGAATATCCGAAGATCTCGCAGAGGCGATCGTTCACTTGGATCCAGCCCTTTTCGAGGGAGGTGACCGCCATGCCGATCAAGCTCAGTTCGAAGTACTGGCGATACCGCTCTTCGCTCGTCCGGAGAGCCTCTTCGGCGCACTTGCGGTCGGTGATGTCTTTGTGCGTGCCGACCATGCGCAAAGGGGTGCCGTCTGCATTCCTCGAGATGACCTTCCCCCTGTCCAGAATCCATTTGTACGAGCCGTCCTTGCAGCGCATCCGGTGCTCATTGAGGTAGAGCTCGGCCTCGCCTCGGAAGTGCCGCTGGACATCGGCCATTGCGAGAGGAAGATCGTCGGGATGGACGCGCGAGGACCATTCCTCCAGGCTGTCGCCGATCTCCTCCGGGGCATAGCCGAGCATGTTCTTCCAGCGGTGGGAGAAAAAGACCTTGTTGGTGACGGCATTCCAGTCCCAGACGCCGTCACCGCTGCCTTCGAATGCATAGGCCCAGCGTTCTTCGGTTTGCCGCAATCTCTCCTCGGTATCCCGTTGGCCTTGGATATCGACGCCGCCGCCGATGTACCCGGTGAAGACGCCGGCCACATCGTATTGCGGGGTGCCCCGGTCGAGCAGCCAATGGTAGATCCCGTCATGGCGTCGCCGCCGATACTCTATTTCGAACGACTCGCGACGGTCGAACGCGGTGCCATAGGTCTCACGGCATCGCTGAACGTCGTCCGGATGCACGCCCTCCGTCCAGCCGTTGCCATATTCCTGTGCCACCGTGCGTCCCGTGAAGGCCAGCCACGCGTCATTGAACCAGGTGCAGGCCTTGGTGGTGTCTGCCACCCAGATTAAGACCGGAACGGTGTTGGCGAGCTGTCGGAACCGGGCTTCGCTCTGCCGGATGAGTTCCTCAACGTGTTTCTGTCCGGTAATGTCGCGGGAGATGCCGAAGATGCCTGAAACGGCTCCCTGTTGATCGAACAGAGGGCCTTTCGTTGAAGAAAATGTTCGCCGCACGCCATCGGCGGTGGTGACCTGGTCTTCGTATGTGCGGAGTGTTCCGCCGGCCATCACCTGGCGATCCCTTTCCATCACCGCGCGGGCATCCTCAGGAGAGAAAATGAACGTGTCGTCCTGGCCGATGACCTCCGACGACTGTTTTCCGACAAAGTGCCCCACTGCGGCGTTAGCCAGCAGATACTTTCCCTGCAGGTCCTTGATGAACACGGCATCGGAGGTGCCCTCAACGATGGCTTGCAATCGTTGGCGCTGTTCATACAGCACCGCCTCTATCTGCTTCCGCTCGGTGATGTCTGTGATGGCCCCAACCATCCTGGTGGCCTGTCCCTGCTCATCCCAAAGTGCCTGCCCCCGCGACTGAAGCCATCGGTAGGTACCGTCTTTATGGCAAAGTCGGCATTCCAGATTATAGGGACGCCTGTCCGCAACATGTGCTTCGATTGCCGTCCGCACTCGGTCAGAATCGTCCGGATGGAGTCGTTCGAAAAATGACACTTCATCATTCGGCAGTTCATCATCTGTAAACCCGAGAATCTCCTTCCACCGCGCTGAAAGATAGTCCTCCCCGCTTAGGATGTCCCAATCCCAGATTCCATCGGATGTACCTCGAACCGCCAGCGCATATCGCTCTTCGCTCACCCTCACCGCGACTTCGGCCATTTTACGGTCGGTGATGTCTTGAACGATCCCCGCCATGCAACGCACCGCGCCGGCGTCGTCCACTTGATGGCGGCCGGCGGCCCAAATCCATCGGGTCTGGCCATCTATCCGCCGGATGCGGCATTCGAAACTCCAATCCGACCGGTCGGCGGTCGCCAGAAGGAATTTCTCGTTCACCTGCTCCCGGTCATCCGGCAACACATGTTCGAGAAACTGGTCGTAACTCCACTCTGCGAGCAGCGTCGGATAACCGAAGATGCGGTCGTGCTCAAGCGACCGGTGCGCCTGATGGGTGACGAGATTGAGGTCCCAGGCGCCAATGTGCCCCGTCTCAAGGGCAAACCGCAATCGCTCTTCGCTCTGGCGCAGCGCCTCTTCGACTTGTTTACGTTCCGTGATGTCTTCGGTGATCGCCAGATGCTCCGTACTCCCGCTGACAGGATTGTGAAACGGCACGGCATGGGTTTCCATCCACCGGCAGGCTCCTTTGATGCCTTGAACTTTGAACTGGAGCGTTCGCGCCGCGCCTCCGATCACGTCCCGATGCATACGCACGAATGCCTCGCGATGCTCAGGCAGCACCAGATCGAATACCGAGCGACCCACCACCTCCTGCTCAGTGCAGGCTTCAACCAGCTTCAACCCGGCCGGATTCATGTGCAAGAGGGTTCCGTCTGCGGCTACGCGCTTGATGCATCCCGGCCCGGTGTTCAACATGAGCGTCAGCAGCATCTCCCGCTTCGAACGCTCCTGCTCCCCTGTCCAATTATTGTCTGTCTGAGAGAGGGCCGCAGGAACCTTCGATTCAACGGGCGGTGTGTCCAACGCCGTTCGGCCTCTCCGCAATTCGAGCTGAGCCATGACCTGCTTTGCCAACGTATGCATTCCAGTACGCTGTTCGTGAGTCACCGTGCGCGGCACCACGTCCATCACTGCCAGGCTGCCGATGGTATGTCCGTCAGGTGTGATCAATGGCACTCCGGCATAGAAGGAGATGGACGGAGATTCGACGACCCACGGATGATCGGCAAACCGCTTGTCAGCAGCGACATCTTCCACGATAAAGAGATCTGTTCCCAGAATGGTGTGCGCGCAAAAGGCCTCGCATCTCGGACATTCGGCAAAGGGCAGCCCTACCGTCGACTTAAACCATTGGCGTGAGGAATCGATGAAAGAGATGACGGCGATGGGGGCTCTGCAGACATAAGCCACTAAGCTGGCTAATTCGTCAAAGGCAGGCTCTGAAGACGTATCAAGTATTTCATAGCGATAGAGGGCAGCGAGTCTGGCAGACTCACGGGAAGTGATCGGAGCAGCGATCATGGCCTACCTTATTTTGAATGAAGCCACGATACTAAACTAAAGACTCTATCGCAATAGAGTCTAAGTGCTCTACGCGCTAAGGTCTAGCACCACACGTTTCCTACGAGTTTGGACACCGAGCTGCCAAGATTTTTCGCAACCACCTCACCCGGGCCCTCACCAGGTTGGCGTCAGCGTCCCCTTCGCATCGCGCCACTGCGGAGTCCAGGCAAGCGCAACGAGCTTCACAGCGATGTTGGCTTTGGTGGGCTTGATGGAAAGCGTGTCGAGCTTTTCATTCAACGGATCAGTCGCGGCCGCCAACGCGTCGCTTTCGGCTTTGAATTGCGCTTCAAGATCAGCCAGTTGCTGTTGCAGCGCCGCGACGTTTTCTTCAGCCGCCCCGACATCCTGCGATTCCTTCATCACGCGTCCGGCGCTCTTGATCGCAGTGGTCGCCCGGCCGATATTGGTCGCGCTGATGGTTTTACGGCCGAGAAACGCCCCGAGAATAGACGCGCCGACGGAAATGGCAGCCTGCACTTGGCTCGATCGTGCCTCGGCCTGCTGCTTCGACTTTTGCTGCTCCGCGCGTCTGATCCGATCCTGCAGCGTCGTGATCTTCGGCGCATATTTCTGGCGCAGCATCTCAGCCGCCTTGTCCCGCTGCTCGCGGCCGGACTGCTGGAGCCGCACGCGGAAGTCCCGCTCGGACTCGCCGGGCTTCGAGACCTCTTTGGCAGAAGGACTCTTCAGGATATCGAGTTTCTGGGTGCGGAACAGCCAGCCGCCGAAATCTTTGTTCCAGTCGGCGTAACTCTTGGCCTTGGCGGCGCCGGCGGGGAGCGGGAGGAACTGCGCGGCCGGGTCGGGGGACGACTCCAGGTCCGCGACAGCCAGATCGGCGGCGACGGCATGGTCCCAGTCGACCGGCACCGGCCCGTCGGTGATCGGGGCAAGCACCGTGACATCCTGCGATTGATCGATCGCGCTCTTCGTATCAGAGAAACGGACCTGCGCCGCCCCGAGCAACATCGGGGTATAGACCAGTTCACTGTCTTCCGGCTTCGCTCCGCGCAACGGCACAAAATGCTGCGGCACATCCGGCGGCACGATCGGACGGGCTCCGCCCTTCGGCGCTTTCGTCGGCTTGGCAGCAGCACCCGTCGCGCCGGCATCACCCTGAGCAGCACGGACCGGGTCCATCAACGTCTTGATCTGGGTGCGCGTGAGTGGCCCGCGCAGATAGGACAGGCACCAGCGTGTCTCGAAGGCGACCGGTTCATCCTCGTGCACATTGTTCATGAGGAAGATACGATTGCCCAGGCCGGCCAGCGTCTGCTCCATCCGGCCCTTGTCGAATTTCTTCCCAGCGCTGGAGGACGCGCCTTCCAATCCTTCCAACACCCGCGCTTTATCGCGCTCCGTCTGCAACCGCCCGATAAACCAGGTGCCCGTGTTCGCCAGGCCTTTGTAGTCCAGATCGACGGGATTCTGCGTCGCCAGTACCACACCCAGACCGAACGCGCGGGCCTGTTTGAGCAACGTCATCAGCGGCAGCTTCGAGGGTGGATTCGCCACCGGCGGGAAGTAGCCGAAAATTTCATCCATATAGAGAAGCGCGCGCAAGCTCGTTGTGCCGGACTGCGCCCTCATCCACCCGACCATCTGACTCAATAAGAGTGTCACAAAGAACATCCGCTCGGCGTCGTTCAAATGCGCGATGGAAAAGATCGCCAGACGCGGCTTGCCCGCCGGCGTATACATGAGCGATTGAATGTCGAGCGCCTCGCCTTCCAGCCACGACTGAAAGCCCGGCGCGGCCAGCAGATTGTTCAACTTCATGGCCAGCGCGAACCGATCCTTCGAGGGGAAGAACGACTCCACGTCCATCACGCCGATCTTTGAGA
>OMJA01000145.1 GCA_900299245.1 Nitrospiraceae bacterium
CCCTCATGAACGGCGGGCTCCGGAGATCCGTGGTGGTGTGGTGATGCAACGAAAGCAACTGGAGCAAGTCCACCTCTGTATCGGAATGAAAGGACTGTCGGCCGGCCATCCTGACCGCTACGCCGCCTTTATTCTGAACAGCGTGTTGGGCGGGAGTGTCAGCTCACGGCTGTTCCAGGAGGTCAGGGAAAAACGGGGACTTGCCTATTCGATCTACTCGTTTCTGTCGGGCTATTCCGATGGGGGGACGCTGACGGTCTACGCCGGGACACGGCAGAAAGAAGTGGAGCGGGTGCTCGATCTCGTTCAACGAGAAATTCGTCGCATGGCCGCCAACGCGATCACTCGGGATGAGTTGAAGAGAACGAAGGATCAGATGAAGGGTAGTTTGATGCTCAGCCTGGAAAGTTCACATAGCCGGATGAACAAACTGGCGAAGGATGAAATGATCAAGGGCAAGCACACAACGCTTGATGAGATGACGCGAGCCATTGATGCCGTGACCTTCAAGCAGATCGAGCGAGTCGCGCAGGAAATTCTCGATGAAAAATCGATGTCGATAACCGGCCTTGGGCCTCTTACTGCACGACAACTTCAGCTTGCGAGATGAGAACTTTTTAATAGAACCGAAATTTAGAGAACATTTTGAAGTCGGCAATATGACCATAAGATAATGTTTAATTTGTAGTTATCCTGTGGATTAGAATTTTATTAGACTGGTAAACATTTTCTTGACACTAATTGACCATTTCAGTACGATTGCGCCGGTCTAGTGAACCTGAAAATTTAAACGGGGAACAACCGCGAAAGAGAAAGAGGGAAGGGGGTGGCCGAACACTTCCTCCTACGCTGTGAGGTCTCTGTTCAATCGGTTGGTGACGCATTCATCGCATTCAAAGTGAACGTTCATTAAGTTGTTGGTTTTATTTTTTATGAAGGAGGGACTAGGTATGAAGAGGGTCTTAGTACTAGCCGCCGTTGCAGTGTTCTCAGTGGCTGGCTTGCTACCGGCCGGATTTGCCGTAGCCGCCGATGCTCCAGCTGGAGGTGGTCCTGCTACAGACGTGGTGGGTGGGAAGGTCTTGAAAGGCGATGCCGCCAAGACGCTCCAAGGCCGTGTCTGGTCGCAGTGGGCAGATAATCCTGATAACGAGTTGCTGTTCGGCATTATGTATTGGAACACGGGTGATCCTGCTTCAGGTACCCCGGCCGGTCGTTCATCAACCATGATGGATGTCAAGCCGCCGGATCCCTTGGTCACTTGCTGCGGTTGGGGTTTTGTCGGCGGAACTGACAAGAACAACGCGTATGCTGGCTGGTACCATGCCGCCACGACCGTGCGGTTGGCTGTGAAGGACAAGGCGTTGATGGACCAGATCATCAAGGCTGCGCAGGAACTCGTGGCCATGGAAGTGACCTTGGACGGCCGGACCATTACCGGGTTCAAGGTCCTCAAGTAATCGATTTCATCACGCTTTATTCTTTCATGTTGTTGAAGGAGGATTCGATTATGAAGCTTCAGAAGCAAGGCGGGGCCATGATGGCAGCTGTTGCCCTGGTAGTCGGCATGGCTTCCAGCGCACTGGCCATCGAAGCATTCCAAGAGCGGTTTGAGTGGGGAGATCTCAGCAAGCCCACCACGCTGCAGGGTCGTGTGATCATTCTCGATCCCTACGATGAAGCAGTCTGGATTAACGTGTCTGTGTTCGGTGGAGCTGCCGAGAGCGGCCTGTTCTGGCAGAAGGTTCATCCGGGCAAGAACCTGAAGTTCTATGCCGACAAGGGTGCCTGGGAAGAATTGAAGAAGATGGGTCGTCCGCATTCCGGACCGGCCGCAGCGAAGGAAGTGCCCCCGGGCAGCACGACGGATCTGGTCGAGTTCGTCGTAACGGAGACCGAACAGAACCATCGCGTCATTTCTTCTGTGAAGAAGCTTCCGGAAGTTGCCGGTGCACCTGGAAAGACCCTGAGTATTTCAGCCCTTCGGTTGAAGGAGTGCGCGGGGAAGAATCAGAACACCGATGCCGGTTGTGCCGCAGCGGTGCAGCAGCTGAATACTTCGCCGAAGTCACCGGATGGAAGCATCATCCCCCAGCAGTACGATGTAATGATTGCTGGTGGACAGGTCTATGGTGGATTGGTTCCCTGGACCGCCAAGTACAACTTGCCTGGTGGCGGGCACTGATCTAGTTCCCGGTTTCTGAACAAGGGCGGTCGTCCCTCACGGGGCGACCGCCTTTTTCTTTTTCATCAATAGTAGTCCCGTAACAGTCATATTCAGACGTGCCCGAATGATTGGGTAAACGGGCAGTGCCTTGCATCCGACCATTTCATGCAGGGGCCAAATCCAGGATCAAAAAACCGTACTCAGGGCTTGAGATGCTCAGAGCGGGGCGTCGTTGGTTGAAGGAGCCACTTTACGCTGCAGATCCGCCAGGCGATTGAGTGCGTCCAGCGGTGTCATCGAGAACAGATCAATTTGGCGGACCTCATCCACGATGGGATGCGGTTGAGGCAATGGTGCGGGAGGGGGCTCGGTGCGAGTAGCCGAGTCGGTGATCTGTGCCGATTCCGGCTTCTCCAGCTGGTGAAGGACATCCTGAGCCCGCGAGATGACGGATGGTGGAAGCCCCGCCAGTTTTGCGACGTAGATGCCGTAGCTGCGGTCCGCTCCGCCGGCAATGATTTTTCTGAGAAAGACCACATTGCCATTACGTTCCTGGACTGCGACTCTGAAATTCTTGATTCCCTCCCTCTGTTGCTCCAGTTGCGTCATCTCATGGTAATGCGTCGCGAACAGGGTGCGGGCTCCGAGCGTGCTGCGGTCATGGATATATTCCGCAACGGCCCATGCGATACTGAGTCCGTCATAAGTGCTCGTGCCCCGACCGATTTCGTCTAGAAGAATGAGACTGCGCACCGTCGCGCTATGCAGGATGGTCGCCGTTTCCACCATCTCCACCATGAAGGTGCTGTGCCCGCTGGCCAGATTGTCCGAGGCACCGACGCGGGTGAAGATCCGGTCGACTACACCGATGGTCGCGGAAGCGGCTGGGACAAAACTTCCGACCTGGGCCAGAAGCACGATCAACGCGACTTGCCGCAGGAATGTGCTTTTCCCCGCCATGTTCGGTCCGGTCAGAATCTGCAGTCGATGGGAGTCCAGGTTCAGCAGGGTGTCATTCGGCACGAACGCCATGTCATCGTTCAGCTTCTCGACGACGGGATGGCGGCCGCCGCGGATGTCGATCAATCCGGCCTGGTTGATCACAGGCTTGGTATATTGGTTCAGTGCGGCGGTTTCCGCCAGTCCGGCCAGGACATCGATCAAGGCGAGTTTTCCCGCCATCTCCTGCAGGCGGGTGGCGTGTCCGGCAAGCGTCGTTCGAAGCTGGGTGAAGAGGTCCTGCTCCAGGGCCAGGAGTTTCACTTCCGCGCCCGTGACCCGCTCTTCGAGCTCTTTCAATTCCGGCGTCATAAATCGCTCGGCGTTGACGAGCGTTTGCTTGCGGATAAAATCAGCAGGAACTCGGGCCAGATGTGTTTTGGTGATTTCGATGTAGTAGCCGAACACCTGATTGTAGCGGACTTTAAGGGAGTCGATGCCCGTCCGCTCCCGCTCTTTGGCCTCCAATGCGGCGATCCAATGCTTCCCCTCGGTGCTGGCTTTCCGAAGCTCATCCAGTCCGGCATGATAACCGTCGCGGATCACGCCCCCATCGCGAAGCGTGATCGGGACCTCCGGCTGAAGAGCCTTCTCGATCAGAGCATGGAGATCTTCTCCATTATCCCAGGCGGTTTGAGCTTCGACGAACAGGGGGCTTGTGAGCGGACTGAGCTGGGTGATGATTTCAGGAAGGGTGGCAAGCGAGTCTTTCAGGGCGACAAGTTCTCGAGGGCCTGCTACTCCCAGCACAATCCGACCGCTCAAGCGTGAGAGGTCTTGCACCGCTCTCAGCGCGGTACGCAAGGCAACGCGCGTCGCGATCCGGTCTTTCAATTCCCCGACGGCATCGAGTCTGGCGTGGATCGCCTCGCTCTGAATCAACGGCCGGACCAACCATTGCCGGAGCAGGCGGCTTCCCATGGCCGTCACGGTGCGATCGAGTACCGAAAGAAGAGTGGCCGGTTTCCCGCTGTGACTGTCGTCCGAGGCGCCCATCGGTTTGAGCAATTCGAGATTGCGGATGGTGACGCTGTCCAGATGCATTGAATCCGAGGAGCGGCGGACGCGCGGGCGTCGAATATAGTCCAGTGGCGCCGAGGGCTGGGTATCGCGGAAGTAGTTCAGTACGGCGCCGGCTGCGCCGATACCGGCCGTCAGACCCTGACAGCCGAAGGCGTCCAGCGAATGAATGTGAAATTGCTCCTGCAACAATCGAGCGGCCTGTCGCGGATCGAACGTCGCCGCATCACGCTCGCACAGGCGTATGCCCTTCAGGGTATTAAGCCAGTCTATATCGTGCCGGCCGTCTGCCGGAGAAAACAGAATTTCCCGCGGATCCAGACGGGCCAATTCATCCGACGCCTGCAGCTGAGCCTGTTCTCCCTGAAATTCTGCGATCCAGAATTCCCCGGTGGAGACTTCGAGCATTGCCAATCCGATCAGAGGGTAGGGCTTTGCCGTGGAATCGACGGATACCGCTGCGAGAAAATTCGACTCAACCGGTGAGAGGAACTCAGTATCGACGAGCGTGCCGGGCGTATACAGCCGGACCACGTCGCGGCGTACCAGCCCCTTCGCGAGTTTGGGATCTTCGACCTGTTCGCAGAGCGCCACGGTCCGTCCCGCTTTCAGCAGCTTGGCGATATAGCCGGTCGCGGCGTGGTAGGGCACGCCGCAGAGCGGCACCGGATCCGGGCTGTTTTTATCACGTGAGGTCAGCGCGATGGAGAGGATGCGCGAGGCTTCCTGCGCATCCTGATAGAACATTTCATAAAAATCGCCCACCCGGAAAAATAGAATGGCGTGTTCGTAGCCGCGCTTGATCTCCCGGTATTGCCGCATCAGCGGGCTGGCGTCCTGATCACTCATCGGCGAGGTCCCGCGCGGGTTCGTTGACCGGGGTTGAGCGGCCGGTCAGATTTTCAAGCGTGTGGCGTGCGCGCTCCAGATCGACTTCGGCCTCTTGCAGCGCCTTGGTTTTTCGCCGGAGCTCGA